>DAOWHI010000274.1 GCA_030641505.1 Gemmatimonadota bacterium
GGTTTACGGTTACTCCGTCGTCCGGAACGCTGGCCGGTGGCGGGGTGATAACGATCCTTGCAACACCGAACCGCTCGGCATTAACGCCCGGAACCCACCAAGCCACGCTCTCTCTTTCGTCTAATGGTGGCGCGGCGACCGCTACGCTCTCGGTCGTGGTCGTCTCGCCCGCCAGCCTCAGCGTTTCGCCGTCGACGGTCGACTTCGGCTCGACGTCGACTTCCAAATCGCTCACGCTGACGAACAACGGTGGCAGCAACCTCAACTGGACGATCCAACCCGGCGCCTCGTGGTTAACCGCCGCTAGTTCGTCGGGCTCGGTCGGCTCGAATTCATCCGCTGCGGTCGTCCTGAACGCCTCGCGTAGCGGGCTCGCTGCGGGGAACTATCAGACCCAGGTGCAGGTGTCGTCTAACGGCGGTGCGCAGTCGGTCACCGCCAACCTGGAGGTCTTGGCCGCGCCACCTCCGCCGCCACCGCCACCACCTCCTCCACCACCACCACCACCTCCGCCTCCGCCACCACCACCACCACCGCCACCACCATCGGTGGCGCTCGAGGGGGATGTGGTCAACCAGTTCACCGGTGCGCCGATGGCCAACTTGACGGTCGACTTCGCTGGCGAATCAGCGGTGACGGATGTAACCGGTCACTTTGTAATCGTCGGCACTTCATCGACCTCGCTGCGAACGCTCGACTTCAGCGGTTCCCCGATCCACAACCGGGAAACGTTCGCACGGAGCAGTCACAACTTCTGGGAGGTCATCCCGTCGTCGTTCAACATGACGGCGTTCAACGACATGGCGCGGGAGTTCGAGCCGCGGACGATCCGCTGGATGTCGAATACGTCTGTTTACATCGATACGCGCGCCCATAATTTCCCCGGCGGTGGTCCGGTGCCGTCGGTCTGGATCACCGAGATCGAGAACTCCGTCGCGAGCTTTATCTCCCAATGGTCAGACGGCGAGATTTCCGCGGCCTCGATAACCACCGGCACCTCACCGCCGGCGGAGGGCTCGACCGGCTGGCTGATCATCCAGTTCGACGAGGATCCCAATCGCTACCCGAGCCCGAGTACCGTCGGGCTGGCGCGGACTTTCTGGACGGGCAACCGGGCCATCACAAGTGGTGCGATCTGGCTGCGGTACGAAGGCATAGCCAGCTCCACGGTGCGCGTTGCCGTTTTCGGGCATGAGCTGGGCCACACGTTTGGGATGGGTCACATGGACGGCTCGACCGCGAGCCTCATGACACCATCGATCTCGGAGTCGGGATTGACGACCTTCGACGGACAAGCGAGCGATTTCTCGTACGGACGCTCGCCCGGCAACACCAACCCGGATACCGATGACGCCAGCTTCTTCGTGGGCGCGTTGGTGCCGGCCGGGATCCCAGTCGCGTTCTACGAGTGGGTCTGCGGCGACCCCCGCTTTAGCGAACCACAGGAGAAGCCGATCCGCTAGATCGCGGAAGCGTCCTCCAGCTCGACACCGACGTAGCACTCACCCTGGAACGACAAGACGTCGATTCCGCTCTTAGTCACGAGCACGTCGTCCTCCCACCGAACACCAAACCGCCCGGGTATGTAGACACCCGGCTCCACCGTTACGACGTCACCCGGAGCGGCGATCGTCTCGCTTTCCGCTACGAGATACGGAGGCTCGTGAATCTCGCGGCCGAGACCATGACCGAGGCGATGCGTGAAGTGCTCTCCGTGACCGGCCTGATGAATTAGCGACCGCGCTGCCTCGTCGACCTCTCCGGTGATCGCGCCCGGGCCGAGCGCTTCCAAACCGGCTGCCTGAGCTCGGCGGACGAGGCTGTGAACGGCTCGATATTCTGCGGGCGCGTCAGCGATCGGCACGATCCCATCGTCCCACCAGAATGAGCGCGTCAGGTCGGCGGTGAAACCGTCCAACCAGCCGCCCCAATCGATGAGTACCGGTTGGCCAGGTGCAAGTGCGCGTTCGCTCGGCTCACCATGCGGAACAGAAGAGCCGGGGCCGTACTGCACCAACGCCCATCCGTCGGCATGATGTTGCCTAAAGGCCGCAACGAACCGCTCGGCCATGATCCGTTCCGTGAGACCTGGTTCGAGCGTCGCCGTGACCTCGCCGAAAACGGACCACGCGACTTTGATCGCGTGCTCGAGCAGCGCCACCTCTTCAGTGTCCTTTGAGCGCCGCAACCGCCCGAACAGCGATGCGCCATCGACGAATCGCGCTGATGTAGCAGCGGCTAGTCGCTCTGCGTCGTGGTACGCGGTCGACGGCTCGATCGCCCAGGTTCCATCCCGCACGGTTTCGATCCGTGCTGCCGCCACCGCAAACGGGGACTCGGTTTCCTCCCAGCCGATCACAGTTACCCCCTCGATCTGAGAGGCCAAATGATCGACTTCAAATGCAGGACACACGATCCAAGGCTCGCCATCACACGGTACGCCGAGACACGTCAACCGCTCGGTTCGCAACAAGGACACACCAGTCAGGTGGGTGAAGTTGACGCCAGGGGTGGCCAGCAAACCGTCCCAGCCACAATCGACCAACCCGTCCTTGGCTCTTCTCCACCGCTCGCTCGTCACTTGAACCGGTCCAATCTTCCGTCGCGATCATACGCCACCAACTCGCGGTATCCGCCGATGACCTCACCGTCGATCGCCACTTGAGGGAACGTGCGGGCGCTGGGCGCGACCTGGTTTAGACGCGCTCTCCCCTCGGGGGTGCGCGGAAGGTGCTCTTCGCGATACGGTACTCCACGCGCTTCCAGCAGCAGCTTGGCGCGGACGCAGAACGAGCACGGATCGGTTGTGTAGACAACGATTCGAACGATGTCAGTGTCGGTGGTCTGTATCACGAAGACGCTCGCAGATAGCCAACCGCTACCGCGCCAGGGCCAACGTGGACGCCCAGAACGGGCCCCACCTCGACGATGTCGAACTCGCTTTCCGGCGCTAGCTCCGCAAGCTCTGACCGGTACGCGTCGGCGACTCCCGGAGCCCCGGCATGGGCGATCCAGATCCGATCCGGACGCGGGGACTCGCGTCTTAGGGTCTTGCGAGCCCGATCCAGGATGTTCACGTGAATGCGCCCTCGGCGCGCGACACCGATCACCTTGGGCGCCCCCCGTTCGACCGGCACGGCAATCACCGGGACCAGCCCGAGTCTTTGGGCGACGCGAATTTTCCAGCCGCCAACCCGCCCGCCGCGCTCGAGAAACTCCAGCGTCGGGAACCCGACCCACATGCGAACGCGGTCGCGAGCATCTTCGGCTGCTGCCACGACAGCCTCGACCGAGCCTCCCTCTAGCGCGCACTCGGCGGCCGCCTGAACGATCAACCCTTGAGCGACCGACGCCGTGCCAGTATCGATCACCGTGACGCGGCCATCGCCGACGAGCTCGCTCCCCTTGCGGGCGGCATTCATCGTTCCGCTCAGGGCTGCAGACAACGACACTACGACGATCGACGTGTAGTGCTCAAACAGATACTTGTAGAGGGCCGCGTAATCACCCGGTGGTGGTTGGGACGTTCCTACCGTTTGCTCACCGCGTCGCAATCGTTCATAGACCTCGTCCGGATTGAGCGTCTGCTTGTCGAGGTACGCAGCCGTTCCGAGAAGCACTCGCAGT
The DNA here is from genome assembly GCA_030641505.1 of Gemmatimonadota bacterium. Classification (GTDB taxonomy): domain Bacteria; phylum Gemmatimonadota; class Gemmatimonadetes; order JACCXV01; family JAHWKZ01; genus CAMYLR01. The sequence continues at coordinate 3,628 of DAOWHI010000274.1, forward strand.
GGCACGACATGGATACGGAGCCGCTGCTGGTCCCGCTCCGGAAGATCCGCCGCGGTGTCGGTCACCACCGCCACCCTTTCGCGACCAAACTGCTCGACGTGCTGGACCCGCATGTCATCGGCCTTGGTGCTGACCACCTCTCCGAACTCGGCGGCCGCGCCAAAGACGGCTTCGGGATCATCGGAGTGGACGTGGATTTTCAGCCTGTGCGGTGACCCGGCAACAACGAGTGAGTCGCCAAATCGCCCGATGGCGGCGCGAGCCGTCGCCAAGTCGAGACCTCGCCCCTCGACCAGACACTCGGTGCAGTAGCGGTAGGTGATCGCCTCTGGACTCTCGACGATCGTGGCACGTTCGAGGGGCGCGGCGTGGTCGCCCTCCTCGATCACCGTACCCGCCAACCGTCCCTCGGCGAAGTGGTTGATACCCTCGAGGAAATACACAAACCCCTGCGCGCCAGCATCGACAACACCGGCGCGGGCTAGAACCTTGAGCTGCTTCGGGGTTTCGGAGAGTGCTACGCGCGCGGTGGTCAGCGCCGTGCCGAAGACCTGTAACAGGTCCGCTCCGTCCTGTGCGCCATCGACAGAGAACCGATCTGCCCACGCTCGCATGACGCTCAGAATCGTTCCCTCGCGTGGTTTTTCGAGCGCTTGTTGAGCGGCCTGGTTGGCGTTGGTTACCGCCTGCGCCAAACCCTGACCGTTGGCCCTCTCCCGGCCTTCGAGAGCCGCCGCGAATCCTTCGAAGAATTGGGCTACAATCGCACCCGAGTTGCCGCACGACCCAAAAAGCGCACCGTCGGCCAACGCCCGACTTACCTTGCCGATACTGCGACTCCGAACCCGCTGGGCCTGCTCGACGGCGCTGACCAACGTCGCCGCCATGTTCGTTCCGGTATCTCCGTCCGGAACGGGGAAAACGTTGATTCCGTTGAGGTTTTCTTGTCGCTGGCTGACCCAGCGCGCAGCTGCCCGGGTGGAGCGTCTAAGCCGCACCCCGTCGAGATAATGAACCGCCATCGATCGGCTTCCTACTCCCGCTTGAACATAAACAAAAGGCATCCGCGTCCGGATGCCTCTTGCTGCCGTTTCTTGGCCTGCCGGCGGAAAACTACTTGTCGACCCGGTCCTTGAGGCCCTTGCCAGCCTTGAAGGCCGGATAACGGGCAGCAGAGATCTGGATCGACGCACCCGTCTGCGGGTTACGCCCCCTACGAGCCTTGCGCTTCCGCTGCTCGAAGGTTCCAAATCCAGTGATCTGGACGCGACGTCCAGCTCTTAACTCACTCGAGATAATGCCACCTCGTTCGGTGGAAAACAGCGCGTTGAGCGTGTCCTCGGCGTCTCTCTTGGTCAGACCCGTCTTACGGGCCAAGGCATCACGCAGTTCGGTTTTGTTCATGCGAACTTCAACCTCCAGGTCAGAATTCTTGTCAGCGGGGAAAGACGCTACAATGCGACATTACGCTTCCGTGGCTGGGGTGTCAACAGCCGTCCGTCCAGCAACCACGCGGCGGAGTCGCTCTGGGAAGTCCGAGATGAGCCCGTCCACCCCGAGGTCGAGAAGGGCGTTCATCTCGTCGACTTCATTTACGGTCCAGACAAAAACTTCGCGATCGATCGCGTGTGCGGCCCGCACGAACGCCTTGCTCACGATCGGAATGCCTTGCCAGTTCACCGGTACCGCAAATGCCGCGCCGGGAGGATCGTATCCGTTCCACCGCTTGGAGACCATCCGACGCATGAAGCCAGCCACATCATTGGGACCAAACCCTGTTTGATGCCGCGACACGAGATCACGATATCGATTGAGCGGTCCCTGCTTCAGAGAGAACACGAGCACCCTCGATTGGGCATTCATCGATCGGAGAAGGATATCGAGTTGGGATTCCAGCGGTGGGTCGTCCTGCTTGATCTCGATGATGATCGGGACATCGGGAAACGCGTCGAGCACTTCGGCCAGCATCGGGACCCGAATTCCCTGTCCGCGAAACGGAAAACTCTCGCCGTCATCCAGCGTAAAGTTGTAACCCGCATCAAGCACCTTTAGCTCGTCCAGCGATTGGTCGCGCACTTTCCCACGACCGTCGGTCGTCCGATCGAGCGTCGAATCGTGGATAACAACGATCTCACCCTCGGCGGATGTGTGGACGTCGAGCTCAAATGCCTCGGCGCCCATTTCTATGCCGGCATCAAAAGCGACCATCGTGTTCTCGGGGTGTGTCCCCCGCGCACCACGGTGCCCGAACTGGCGCGGCTTGGGTCCGTCGAAGAAAACCATCCGGGCAGTCTAGGATCGGTCTGCCAGGCGCGCCAAGCGCGCGACGTGACGCAAATCCGCCACTCGTTCCGCACCGTCCGGGAGATCGCCCCCGAGATTCAAACGATCCAGCCAGACCGCCTTCCAACCCGCATCGATCGCGGCCTGGATGTCGTGATCGATTCGATCGCCAACCATGATCGGCGGACGGTGATCGGCAAGCGCGCCAAGTGCGCGTCGCGCGGCATCGAACGCTGCCCGTTCCGGCTTGGCCGCCGGCAAGCGTCCCGATACAATCACTTGGGCGAAGAAACCGCCAAGCCGCAATTGTTCGAGCAGTGGCTCGAGTCGGCTGTCCCAATTCGACAAGATCGCCAACGGGAACCCCGCCCGTCGCAGGTCGCGTAGTGCGGGCTTGACGTCGGCCGGCACGCGCCAGGCGCGATCGGTCGCAAACCAATCGTAGGCATGGTCGAAGAAGCGTTCGAAGTCGAATTCGACGGGCAACGGGCCGGCCGAGGCGATCGCCGCCCCCGCTACGCGATGCCACCAATCGCGTTCCGACGTTGGAGCGTACGCACCAAAGGCGAGCGGCGGCGCAGCACGAAACGCGGCGCGAAATCCGGCCTCGATCGCGACCGGGTCGAGCGAAGCACCCTCGCGCAAAGCCAACCCAGCGTAAGCTTCACCGACGCTGTGTCGGAGCTCGAACAGCGTACCGGCGGCGTCCAAGACGACGACTTGCGTCCCGGTCGTCATACGTCCCTCCGTCCGGGGCTCAACGGGACTCATGTCCCAACCGAAAATAGGCCGAACACGAACCCATTGTGCACGGCACAGAGCGTGCTTAGATACGATCTAGCAATGTCCAGCGCCATTCTCATACCGATTGTCGGATTCGGCATCGTCGCCCTCTGGGTGGCGTGGCTCTTCAACACCTTGGTCGGGCTCAGGAACCGACTCTGGGGGGCGTGGGGAGATATCGACGCCCTTCTCAAACGGCGGGCCGACCTCATTCCCGGAATTGTGGCCGCAGTCCGTGGTTACGCTGCGCACGAGGAGCGCACGCTGGAGGGTGTGACGGCGGCGCGCACGACAGCGATGTTGACCGGCGGCGGGCCGGAAGGCACGGCTTCACGAGCCGCCGCCGAGAACACACTCACTCAACGTCTCCACCAACTGTTGGCGGTGGTCGAGGACTATCCCGATCTCAAGGCGAGCACGAACTTCCTTCAGCTACAAGAAGAGCTGACCCAGACCGAGAACGATATCGCCAGCGGCCGGCGTTATTACAATGCTGTTGTGCGCGATTACAACACACGGTGCGAGACGTTCCCGAACCTCCTGATCTCGAATCCGCTCGGTTTTGCACTCGGTGAGTTCTTCGAGCTCACTGATTTGGCCGAACGCGAAGCTCCGGACGTCGGAGAGGAGGAGCCGGCGTGAGAATTCGCCGTGCGACCGTCCTCGCGGTCGCATCGTTCGCCCTCGCATCGCCGATCCACGCACAAGACACGGGTTGGACGATCACCCGCTTTCATGCCGATTACACGGTGCTGCCCGATCGATCGCTGGACGTCGTCGAGACGATCGCGGTCGACTTCAACGAGTTGAATCGACACGGCATCTACCGCGACATCCCGGTCAAGTACAAACGCGTCGTTGGCCACCGGGGAATTGTGCAGGCCGGGCGGGTAACCCTCGACCTCGACGTTCAGGAGGTCACTGACGGACGCGGAAACCGGCGCCAGTCAAAGATCGGTCGCGAGGGCAACGACGTCCGGATTCGAATCGGTGATCCCGATCGCACCGTCTCCGGCCGGCAGACCTACGCTATCCACTACACGCTCGCTGGTGAGCTCGGTTTCTTCGAGGAGCACGACGAGCTCTACTGGCAGGTGACCGGCACGCGTTGGCCGGTGGAAATCGAGCGCGCATCGGCCACGGTGACGCTCCCCCAGGCCGCGGCGCAGACGTTCGCCGACCGTGGAGGGTGGTCAGCCTACTGCTACGCCGGGTGGGCGGAGAGCACGAGCGATGCACGGTGCAGCGCCGAATACCTGGGCAACGGTCAGTATCGGTACTCCTCGCAAGGCCTTGACGCGGGCGAGGGGTTGACCCTTGTGGCGGCGTTTCCCAAGGGCGTTATCGCCCCGCCGACCAGTGCCGAGCGTACAGCTTCCTGGCTCGTCCGATGGGGCCCAGGACTTTTGCCGCTCCTAGCCCTCGCCTTCATGTCTCAACTGTGGCAACGCCGAGGCCGTGAACCTGATGCGGGCAGTGTGGTTCCCACCTGGCAGCCGCCGGATGGGATTCGACCCGGCCCGGCCGGAACGCTGGTCGATCAGCGCGCGGACATGGATGACGTCGTCGCCACGGTGCTCGATCTCGCGGTGCGAGGGTTCTTGCAGATCCGTGAAGTTCCACCCGATGGCATCCTGGGGCAGGTTGACGCCAACTCCTTTGCGGGTCGAGCGCTGAGGACGTTGGGGCTATCAAAGAACGACTGGCAGCTGACCCAAACCCGCGCCGACATCGACGAGCTAAGGCCGTTCGAGAAGCGCGTGCTTCGGGGGATCTTCGAGGGTGAGGTCACGCGTCGGATGTCGGACCTCCACAACGATTTCTACACTCGCCTGCCAGAGATCCACGAGTCACTGTATGCCGATCTCGTTCGACAACGGCTGTTTCCAACCAGCCCGCAACGCACCCGAGTCAAGTACCTCTGGATCGGTGGCGCGGTCATGGCCGTGGGCGCGGCAATCGGGGCCGTATTCAGCCATATCATCTTGCTTGTCGGCGTAGTGTTGTCCGGGCTCGTGGTGTTGTTGTTCTCGTTTTCGATGCCGGCGATGACGCCCAAAGGCGCGCACGTAAGACGCCAACTCAAGGGGCTCGAGGAATACATACGCCGGGCCGAGAAGGCCGAACTGGAGTTCCGACAAGCGCCCGAGAAGACCCCCGAGTTGTTCGAGACGCTGCTCCCGTATGCCGTGGCCCTCGACGTGAGCGATATCTGGGTCAAGCAGTTCGAGGGCGTTCTCAAAGCCGCGCCGGCGTGGTACGGAAGCAATCTGTCGGGATGGAATTCGAGCGCGTTTGGATCACAGATGGCAGGGTTTCAGAGCGCCGCGACGCGGACTCTGGGCTCCGCACCCGGATCGAGCTCCGGGAGCGGTGGTGGCGGTTCGGTCGGCGGTGGTGGTGGTGGCGGCGGTGGCGGGAGCTGGTAGCCGTTTAACCGTTGCTCTCGCAGGCGTCCGGGATCTCTTCGGGATTGATCAAGCACGGCTGACACAACTCCAGCACCACCGCGGTCATCGGCCGTATTCGCGGATCCACGAGCCCGCTAGTACCGCACAGGAAAGGTACAACCGGGGAGAACGTGATCTCTTCCAGCCTCAACGTTCCCACCTGGTCTCGAACAACCACCACGCCAACGGCAGTACGCTCGCCGGCCGGCAGCACGACGGTCCCCACGGGGGTCTCGCCAATGAACGGCGACGCCAACACGAAGAATACCCGAAGCCGCCCGTCGACCTTGAAGGGCTCGAGATCGTCAGCCAGTGAGAGCTGTACCGTGATCGCGGTGGAGGCGGCGCCACCCGTCGCAGGTCCGGCGGGCTCATCATCGCCACACGCGGTCGTAATCGCGATCGCGAAGGCCAGCCAACCCGGCCACCGTAGGCACCACGCAGCGCGCCTCATGACCCTCCAACATCGAACAAACCCGGTTGCGCAGGTCGCTCCGCGGCTACGTCGGCCAGCGCGTCGGGATACGCGGTAAGCAAGGGTTCGGGCACCGACACCCGTTCGCCGGTCGTCCACGCCTTCAGCTGCAATGCGTTGACGACGCCCTGACCTTGATAATGATTGTTCGTGATCGCGATCACCGTCTCGACGGTCGAGTCGTTTGTCGCTCCCTGGATCCGCTCGACCCACGGCGCGAGCTCATCCCTCTCATAC
>DAOWHI010000199.1 GCA_030641505.1 Gemmatimonadota bacterium
CCTCGTCGGGCTGTCCCTTTTTGGGGCAGCTGGGCTGCAGGCCCAGGACGTCGAGCCTGTCACACCCGTAGCGCAGACCCAGGTTGTTCGGCAGTCTGCATTCACGTTGTGGTGGCCACAATACGAGCGCCTGATGCGCGAGTTTCTCCGCAACACGCCACCCGATGCCGGAGAGATTCCGCTCCCCGCTCCGACCCCGGGTGGCTTCTACCGCGAGATCGAGATCCTGGGACGAATTATCAACCCGGCGCTGGGTGGGGTGACACTGTACAGCGTCACCACTGAGGGTCACCTGTTTCAAGCGCTGTTCGTGGTCGGGGAGTCGAGTCGCGCCTGGCCGCTTGTCAACCGCGTCGATCCAGCAGCTTTCCAACAAGAGATGTCAAACGCCTATGTCGACGCCGTGAACGCACTGCTCGATCGCGAGGAAGTCGCTCCGGCTTCCGCAGAAGAAGCGCTCAAGCTGGCCCGTTTCGTAGTCGAGGTTTTCCACAACTTCGATTACCGCTACACGCCCGCCAGCGTCGATTCGCTGACGTTCGCCGAGCTCAACCTGGTCCGAGTGCTAGAGTCCATCGATGAGATCCCCCAGGGTCTTCGGCGATTCGACTCCGAAGGTGGCAACGCGCTGCTGTACGGCAAGATCCCCGACCGGGTTCGGAACTCTGTCACGCCACCAAGGGTCCGGAGCGATGAAGCCGATGTGTTCGACATCGCTTTTTACAGCTGGCACCCCCAGTCCGGCGAGCTGAAGCGATGGGAGATTCGTCTCGCCGGTGGTCAGTTTGAGTCACTCAAGGACCAGACCGTCGAGAAGTGGGCCTCGTTTACAGTCGAAGACTTCTAGCCCACGGCCTCAAGATCCTGTTGCCGGCCGCATTGGCGCTCGGTTGCAGCAAAGTGGACAACCCCGACATGGGCCGGGACGTGCGCACCCTGAGGGCTCCTCGGACCCGTCCCTCCGTAAACGCCGACACACTGCCTCCCGCCGTTCCCAACGGGCAACCAATGCCACCGGCCGAGCTTGCCGCTGGCATCCCGCCGTACCCAAATGCCACCGTGTACGTGAGCCAACCAGCTCCGCGATCGAGTCACTGGGTACAGGCGTTCACGTTCGACACCTGGGATCAGGTGACGGCGTTCTACGAGGAGAAGCTGCCGGGCTGGAAGGTCACAAGACAGGCCACCGTGGTCGTGTTCGAGAAGGAGCCCGACCAGGCGGCGATCACTATCTCGCCGTGGGCGTATCAGGTTCTGCCCGATGACGCTCCGCGTGTGCTAAGAGAAGCGCGCACCGCGATCGGCACCGCCTGGGACTAGGACAGGTCCAACAGCGGCAGGGCGCTCTCCGGACCCATCGAGCGCATCAACGGATCGACGTATGGCACCACAGTGATCTCGCATGTGACACCGACGACCCCGGCCGTCAAATGGCCACCACGCGCTTGACAGTCACGGTCCGAGACCACCATGTGGCAGTGGAGCCGGATGTCGTCCTCAAACTGCGCGATATTGCCGATCAGGCTGGCGATCTCCCAAACGCCCTCGAATGTCCGCTCACGATACGTCTTCTCGTAACGATCAAACCACGCCAGACGGGGCGACTCGATCGCCCCGATGCCCATCAGCGCGCCGCTCACGACCTCGGCCTCGCGGATGGCGTCCGCGATGCCGTCGAGGATCGGCGTCCCCCTCGCAAGCGTGATGACCACGTGGTCGTTGCGGCGTGTCCAAGCGGTCATGGCACTATCCTTTCAGCGACGACGATCGGGTTTCCGGTCAAGGCGCTGCGCCCGGTGCGCACCGTACCCTCGACCCGAATCGTCTGGAACGGCGCCAGTTGCTCGAAATCGTCCTTCAGCGCTGGCGGGACCACGATGTACACGTACTGGCGGTCGCCGCTCCGCGATCGAGCCAGGTCGTAGAGTTCACCACGCTCGAAGTCGGTCCGCCACTCATCGGCCGTCTGAAGCGCGATGTGTTCGAGGGTCCATGCCACCTGATGGCCGGCAAACTCCTCCGGAGCGAGCGCGACAGCCGCCGGTGTAGCGTCAGCGTCAGAGCCAATCTCC
>DAOWHI010000257.1 GCA_030641505.1 Gemmatimonadota bacterium
GAGATCCGGAGCCTGGTCGATACGTGGCGGAAAGTCTGTAACAAGTCAGGTCGCGTGAAAGCGCCTTCGCTGCTCCATCAGGAGGCTGAGCTGACCAGCGGCCTCATCCGAGACATTTTCTCGGAGAAGGTCGACCGGCTGGTCATCGACAATCGGCAACTCTACACGCAGGTGCGCCGATACCTGAAGAAGGTCTCACCCGATCTCGTCAGTCGGGTACAGTTGTACTCCGATCGTATCCCATTGTTTGACGCCATGGGCATCGAGCCCGAGATCGAGGTCGCGTTCCAGCGAACCGTCCCGCTCAAGTCGGGTGGGTCGATCGTCATCGAAGCCACCGAGGCGCTGGTGTCGATCGACGTCAATACGGGGCGTTACACGGGTAAGAAGAACCCCGAGGCGACGATCCTGAAGACCAATCTCGATGCCGCTCGAGAGATTGCGCGACAGCTAAGGTTGCGGGACATTGGCGGCATCATTGTGTGCGATTTTATCGACATGGAGCTAGCGGCCAATCGCAAGAAGGTGTTGCAAGAGTTCAAGAGCTGGCTGGGTCGGGATCGAGCCAAGACCAAAGCCTTCGAGGTGAGCGAGCTTGGGCTTATCGAGATGACCCGGCAACGTCGGCGTCCAAGCCTGCATCAGAGCGCCACCGAAGTGTGTGAGGAGTGTGATGGTTCCGGCAGCATACTCCAGTTCGGGACCATGGCCAGAAAGATCGAGCGCCAGCTGCGCCGAGTCGGGTTGGAGGGCAAAGAGAAGAAGATCCTGGTGGAGGTTCATCCGGCGGTCGCTTTGTTCCTACTCGAGGAGGAGAAGGACACCTTCGATCGCATCAAAAAGCACTTCGGATTCGAGGTTCAAGTTCGGGACGATCCACTCCTGAGACGCGACGATTTCGACCTGCTGGCGATGCCCGGTAGACGCCCCATAAAGGTCGACGTTGGTTGACCCAAGTCCTTGACGGCCATCCCTTTGGGGGCTAAACTGAGAATCCTCGTTACATCATTTCCGGGACCCAGATCAGGTTGAGAGAGATGCGCGCCATTATCGAGACGGGCGGCAAGCAGTTTCACGTCGCTCCAGACGACACCATACGTGTTGCATCTCTGCGTGGAGAACCAGGCGAGAGCGTGACCTTTGATCGCGTGTTGTACGCTGCCAAGGATGGAGACGTGCGATACGGAACCCCCCGGGTGGAAGGGGCACAGGTGACGGCCGAGATCGTCAAGCACGGGCGGGGCAAGAAGATCATTGTGTTCAAGTTCAAGCGGCGCAAGCGGTATAAGAGAAAGCAGGGGCACCGGCAGAATTTCACCGAGCTGAGAATCACCGACGTTTCAGTGACGGCTGGCACTTCCAAAGCTCGAGCGAAGGCAACGGACGCTGAGAGTGAAGGTGCTTTCGCGTGCCCAGAGTGCGGTCGGGAGTTTGAAACCGAGCGCGGCATGAAGCTGCACCGCTCCCGATCCCACAAGTAGTCGCCAGGAGGAGTTCAAATGGCTCATAAGAAGGGACAGGGGGCATCGCGGAACGGTCGTGATAGTGCCGGCCGCCGTCTCGGCGTCAAGCGGTTTGGCGGTCAGGCGGTTTCGGCTGGGTCTATCATCGTTCGGCAGCGAGGGACGATATTTCACCCCGGAGCGAACGTTGGGAGGGGCAAGGACGATACGTTGTTCGCGTTGACTGATGGCACGGTGAAGTTCGATCGCGTGCGCGGCAATCGACGCCGGGTATCGGTTCTCGCCGTAGACTAATGGCAGGCTTTTCCAATTCAAAACTCACTGTCGTCGGAGCCGGCCACGTCGGTGCGACTACTGCGCAACGCCTGGCCGAGCTGCAGCTCGGTCGTGAGGTCGTGCTGCTCGATATCATCGAGGGCATGCCAAAGGGGAAGGCGCTCGACCTATGGGAGGCGGCGCCAGTTATCGGGTACGACACGCGATTGGTGGGCGGGACCGATTATGCTCTGGCGGACGGGTCGGATCTGGTCATCGTCACGGCGGGGCTGGCTCGACAGCCGGGCATGAGCCGGGACGATCTGCTGAAGAAGAACGCCGAGATCGTTCAGGGGGTTGCCACCGAGATTCGTGACCGATGCCCCGATGCGATCGTGATGGTGGTTTCCAACCCACTCGACGTCATGTCATACGTCACATTTCAAACGACCGGTTTCGATCGCCAACGAGTCATCGGCATGGCCGGTGTGCTCGATACCGCCCGGTTTCGTTCCTTTATCGCTCTCGAACTGGATGTCTCGGTTCGTGATGTCACTGCGTTTGTGCTTGGGGGTCACGGCGATTCGATGGTGCCGTTGCCACGCTACTCGACGATAGCTGGAATCCCACTGCCCCATCTGCTATCGGACGAGCGGATCGAGGCCCTGGTGGAAAGAACCCGGATGGGCGGTGGTGAAATCGTCAAGCTCCTGGGGACAGGCAGCGCCTATTACGCGCCATCGGCCGCGGTGGTCGAAATGGCTGAGGGAGTGCTACGGGATCAGAACCGGGTCCTTCCCTGCGCGGCTTGGCTCCAGGGTGAGTACGGGCTATCGGACGTGTACGTCGGGGTGCCGGTCAAGCTCGGCGCGGGCGGAATCAAGGAGATCGTCGAGGTCGACCTCACGGGCGAGGAGAGGAAAGCGCTGCACGCTTCCGCCGCTCACGTTAAGGAGACGATGTCGAAGCTGAACCTGTAGTCGCATCTCGGAGTGCGCCAGTGAAGCAAATCGCATCGTTTTACTCCACCACCGTCGGCAAGAAGATCGCCATGGCGGCGACCGGCATCGTGCTGGTCGCCTACGTCGTCGGCCATATGTTGGGCAACCTCAAGATCTTCCAGGGACCCGAGAAGCTGAACTCGTACGCCGAGTTCTTGCGCGAGGTCGGAGCTCCGGTTTTGGGCCATGGCGAGTTTTTGTGGATCGCCCGGATCGTCCTGCTGGCCGCTGTCGCGATCCATATCGTGGCCTCTGCACAACTCACCCTGCAAAGCCGCGCGGCGCGTCCCGTCGGCTATCGCAACACACCGCACCAGGAATTCAGCTACGCTTCACGGACGATGCGCTGGGGTGGGGTGATCATTTCCCTGTTCGTCGTGTATCACATTCTGCACTTCACGTCGGGCACTGTTCACGGCGACTTCATCCCCAACGATCCCTATCACAACCTCGTCGTCGGCTTCCAGTCGTGGCCGGTGGCCCTGGCGTACATCGGGGCCGTCGTCATGCTTGGCTTTCATCTTTACCACGGCGTCTGGAGCATGACCCAGACGCTGGGCGTCAACAACGCCCGAATCGAACGGATGCGCCGCCCTGCGGCACTGGTCCTGGCGGTCGCCGTCGTCATCGGTTACGTCGTGGTTCCGGTCTCGATTCTAGCCGGTTGGGTCACGTGATCGAATTGGGAGGTCCGCGATGAAGCTCGATGCTCGCATCCCCGATGGTCCGTTGACCGAGAAGTGGGAGCGGCACCGCTTCGAAATGAAGCTGGTGAACCCGGCCAACAAGCGGAAGCACAGGGTGATCGTCGTCGGCACCGGTTTGGCTGGCGGCTCGGCGGCGGCCACCATGGGCGAGCTCGGCTACGAGGTCGATGCGTTCTTCTTCCACGACAGCTCGCGTCGAGCGCACAGCATCGCAGCCCAGGGGGGGATCAACGCGGCCAAGAACTACCAGCACGACGGCGACAGTGTGTTCCGGCTGTTCTACGACACCATCAAGGGTGGGGACTTCCGATCGCGCGAGGCCAACGTCTACCGCCTGGCCGAGGTGAGCAACGAGATCATCGACCAAGCGGTCGCGCAGGGGGTGCCGTTCGCCCGCGAATATGGTGGGTTGCTGGACAACCGGTCGTTCGGCGGGGCCCAGGTGTCGCGCACCTTCTACGCCCGCGGGCAGACCGGCCAGCAGCTCCTGCTCGGGGTCTACCAGGCGCTCGAGCGGCAGGTTCAGGCCGGCCGGGTGCGCACTCACAGCATGCACGAGATGCTCGACGTGATCGTCGTCGACGGGCGGGCTCGGGGGATCGTGACCCGCAACCTCGACAACGGCGAGATCCGCTCCTGGACGGCCGACGCGGTTGTGCTCGGCACCGGTGGCTACAGCAACGTTTTCTACCTCTCGACGAACGCCATGAAGTGCAACGTGACGGCGGCGTGGCGCGCCCACCGGCGCGGTGCCGGGTTCGCCAACCCGTGCTTCACGCAGATTCACCCGACGGCCATCCCGGAGAGCGACGAGTATCAGTCGAAGTTGACCCTGATGAGCGAGTCGCTGCGCAACGACGGGCGCATCTGGGTGCCGAAAAAGAAGGGTGACCAACGGTCGCCGGACGAGATCCCCGAGGCCGAGCGCGACTACTTCCTGGAGCGCATGTATCCAGCGTTCGGCAACCTGGTGCCACGCGACCTGGCCTCGCGGCGCGCCAAGGAGATGTGTGACTCCGGGCACGGCGTCGGCCCGACCAGAAGGGGCGTGTACCTCGACTTCACCGACCCCATCGAGCGACTCGGCCGTGACGCCATCGAGGAGCGGTACGGCAACCTGTTCCAGATCTACGAGCGGATCACCGACGAGAACCCGTATCGGCTCCCGATGCGCATCTACCCCGCGCCGCACTACACGATGGGCGGGCTGTGGGTCGACTACAATTTGATGAGCACGCTGCCCGGCCTGCACGTGATCGGCGAAGCCAACTTCTCCGACCATGGCGCCAACCGGCTCGGCGCCAGCGCTCTCATGCAGGGGCTGGCCGACGGCTATTTCGTGTTGCCGTTGACAATCGGCGACTACATCGCGCGCCACGAGTTCGGCGACATCCCCGACGATCACCCCGACGTGCGGCGCACCGAGGACGAGGTGCGGGACCGCGTTGCCAAATTGGTGGGGCTCGACGGCTCGCGGACGGTCGACTCGATCCACCGCGAACTAGGGCGGTTGTTGTGGGAGAAGTGCGGCATGTCGCGAAACGCAGGCGGGCTCAAGGAGGCCCTGGACCGGATTCCCGAGCTGCGCGAGGAGTTCTGGAACAACGCCAAGGTCGTGGGCTCGGATCGGGATATCAACGAGGGGCTTGAGAAGGCCGGACGGGTAGCCGATTTCTTCGATCTCGGCGAGCTCATGTGCCGCGACGCGCTGGCGCGTGAGGAGTCATGCGGCGGCCACTTACGGGAGGAGCATCAGACGCCGGAGGGCGAAGCCCAACGCGACGACGAGCGGTTCACGCACGTCACCGTCTGGGAGTATACGGGTCCCGACAGCGAAGCGCGCGAGCATCGCGAGTCGCTGTCGTTCACCGAGGTTGCGCCCAGTCAACGGAGCTACAAGTGAGACCCAATCGGAAGGGATGAACGCGCGATGAAAGTCACCCTGCACGTATGGCGGCAGGAGTCATCCGAGGCCGAGGGTCGCTTCGAGACGTATGCCGCGAACGACGTCAGCCCGGACATGTCGTTCCTCGAATTGCTCGATGTCGTCAACGAAGGGCTGATCGAGAGTGACGTTGAGCCGATCGCGTTCGAGCACGACTGCAGGGAGGGGATCTGTGGATCGTGCGGCGTCGTCATCGACGGCAGCCCGCACGGCCCGCACGAGGGCACGGCGACGTGTCAGCTCCACATGCGGAGCTTCGCCGACGGCGATGAGCTGTGGATCGAGCCGTGGCGCGCGCGCTCTTTCCCGATCAAGAAGGACCTAGTCGTCGACCGCGGCGCGCTCGATCGGATCATCGAAGCTGGTGGCTACATCTCGATCAATACCGGCGCCGCGCCCGACGCCAACGCGATCCCGATTCCCAAGGACGACGTCGACGCCGCGCTCGACGCCGCCACGTGCATCGGGTGCGGCGCCTGCGTCGCGGTCTGCCCCAACGCCTCGGCGATGCTCTTCACCTCCGCCAAAGTCGCCCACCTCAACATGCTGCCACAGGGCCAGCCGGAACGGTGGTCGCGGGTCGCTCGAATGGTCGAGCAGATGGAAGCCGAAGGGTTCGGCAACTGCACCAACCACGGCGCCTGCCAGATCGCGTGTCCCAAGGAGATCAGCATCGACTTCATCGCCTGGCTCAACCGCGATTACTTGAGAGCGCAGCGCAAGGTAGGGTAGGCCCACCACTCCGCTGACTGACCGTTCTGACTCCGAGCTCGTTCAAGCATGCCTTGACGCGGACCCCCGCGCCTGGGAAAAGCTCGTCCGCCGGTATGGGAAGCTCGTCTATTCGATCGCGATCCGATCCGGCTTGTCACCCCAAGACAGCGACGACGTCTTCCAAATCGTTTTCACTCAGGTTTATCGCAGCCTGGGGCTGCTCGATCATCCCGAAGCGTTCGGCGGTTGGGTATCGACGATCGCGCGGCGTGAGTCGTGGCGATTCAAACGCCGCATGGAACCCCTCGCCGAATCCACCGAGGCGACCATCGAGGGATCGTCGATGTCCGCGGACGAATCTATCGAGACGACTGAACAGCGGTTTCTGGTTGAACGTGGCTTGGAGCAGTTGGATGATCGATGTAGGCGTTTGTTGACGTTGCTTTTCTTTAGCGATCCAGCACCGAGCTATGATGAGATCGGAGACCGGCTCGGGATGAGCGTGGGAAGCATCGGGCCAACGCGTGGAAGATGCCTGGAGAAACTGAGGCGGATTCTCGGACGGATGGGATTTTGAAGGTATTTTTGTGATCGCTTACCGCCTCTCTACTACAGAGGAGAAATGACTGACTGCCTGACCCTGGATCAGTTGTTCGACCATGTCCGCGGGAGCGTGGACCGCCTGCCGGCTGTGGCTCGCGAACATGCTGCCGGCTGCGCCAGTTGCCGTGACGCTTTGGATTGGATCGAGCGGGTCATCCATGCTGCCGCCCAGGCGCCATTGGAGGCGCCATCCGAGGCGGCGCTGGCTCGCGTGATCGACCTGGCCAAAGAAACACCGGCCACGGCTCGCGA
>DAOWHI010000156.1 GCA_030641505.1 Gemmatimonadota bacterium
AATCGAAGCCGGCGGGGGTTCCCCACGCCTCGACGACAACGAAAAAGTGGCCCGCACGGATCGCATCTTCGATCGCGGCTGCACGCTCGGCAACAGTCGTCCGTACACCGGCGGCGATGAAGACGACGTTGGTCACCCACGGTATCATCCGCTCATACGAGTCACCACGGTCGCCGTCGGAGAAGCTCCACGGAATGGAGTTCTCGTGGGCGTCGGAGGCACCGAAGCCAAACACGATGCGGTCGGCGAGCAGTCGATCCCACTTGTCGAGCGCGACCTCGTTGGAGCGAAAAATCGCCAGGTACGCGAGATCGGGATGGGCGGGTGTTTGACGCAAGAGAAACGGCATCAGTTGGAGAAGCGCGCCCAACCGCGATAACCGCTGCGCACGTCGATGCTTGGGTGCGAAGGTGGCATGTGGATTGACGATCTCGATCGCGTCTGGCCCGGCGGCTTCGATTTGTGAGAGGAGAACGTCCTCGGTGTGCGATAAGAGGACGACCGCGCCGTAGTTGCGGAAATCGTCAGCTGCCGCGAAGCCGCCAGCGTCGTAGAACGAACGGCGTTCCTCGCGCGTGCCCGGCGGTAGCGAGTCAAGTCCTATCGGCATGAGTGCGTTCTCAGCACCAGGGTATAGCAGCGTGCCGCACGACAGCTGGCTCGCGATGACGCGCCCGTTGACGAGCACCGGTTGGTCGTCGGCACTCAAGGACAATGCCTCGGCGATCGAATCCGCGCGCACGAGATAGCGATCGTGCTCGGTCAAAAACGCCGCATCGACGTTTGACTGGCAGAGCGCGGCTCGGAATCGAATCCGGCATGGCTCGTTTGGCCGCTCGGCCGCGTCCTGGGGGTTCTTGTCACAGGCATCGTGTGAGAACACCGAGTGGACGTGCAGTATAGCTCGAACCGGCGTCCACTCACGTCGCGCGCCGAACTCGGCCGCGCCGGGCAGTGAGTCGGGCCAGACTGGGGCACCGTCGCGGCCGCCTGTTGCCGGTCTGCAAGCGCCGATCGCTAGCAGAACGAGGACCACGCGATAGTGATGGGTGGGCAGCGACATGTCTCTAAAGTAGATAGCTTGTCGTTTCGCAACACGGAACCGATCATCGAGCAAACGGAGGTGCGCGTGGCGGATTGGACGTTGATCCTGGGATCGTCGAGCGGTTTCGGCGAGGCGGCCGCACGCGCTTTCGCCACCGCGGGCTACAACATATTTGGCATCCACCTGGATCGAAAGTCGACGCTGCCGCATGTCGAGGAGGTTCTCGGGCAACTTCGGGCGACTGGCCGAGATGTCGAGTTCTTCAATATCAATGCTGCACAGTCCGCCAAACGAGACGACGTCGTCCAGCACATCGAGCAGCGGCTCGAGGCATCCGGCGAGACGGTGCGGGTTCTGCTGCACTCGCTCGCGTTCGGCACGCTCAAGCCATTCATCGGGTCCAACGGCAAGGGAGGTCTCAGCCAGAAGGAGCTCGAGATGACCCTCGACGTGATGGCGAACTCGCTGCTGTACTGGGTTCAGGCGCTCGTCGATCGAGGCCTGATGGGCGATGGCGGGCGGGTGTTCTCGATGACATCCACCGGCGACACCCATGCCTTGCACTCGTATGGCGCGGTGTCGGCTGCCAAGGCCGCACTCGAAGCACATACCCGGCAGCTGGCGTTCGAGCTGGCCGCGGCTGGGATCACGGTGAATGCGATCCGCGCTGGGGTCACCGACACGCCGGCTTTGAGGAAGATCCCGGGTAGCGAAGAGATGGTATTGTCGGCTGCCCAGCGGAATCCTCACAAGCGATTGACGACCCCCGAGGACGTGGCCCAGGCGCTGGTCGCTCTGGCGCGACCGGAGACGTACTGGATTACCGGTAACGTGATCGGCGTGGATGGTGGTGAAGAGATTGCGGGGTAAGGTCGAGTGACGTGTCACACGTTGTCCTTCAAACAAGCTCGCCACTTCACGAACTAATCGATGAGCTCGAGCCGTTCGTCGTTCGTGAGGCGGACACTGTTTGGCGGCTCCGCGATGCCTATCTAAGTAGCGGCGGCCAACACGCGCTAGCCGAATGTCTGGTGGTCATCGCGGGGCGGCCGCGCAGATTCTTTCTTCACCTTGCGCAGCGCACGCATGACGGCGCGGTCGTTGTCCGGCCGTATGCATCCCCACCGCTAGATCCGCTGCCTTCGGTCAAGCGCATGATCGCCCTGCTCGCAGAGGCCATGGAGCGTGCACACCCTGACGTGGAGATCGCTCACTCGACAATTCGCGAGGCATTCTCAGATCGGTATCGGTACCAGCCCGATCCGCAGCAGATCGGTTGGGATCCCCTGCTCCCGCTTGACGCCCTGGCCGGCCGGATCGATTGGGAGGCGATCTATGGTCGTCAGGGTGAGGTCGAGATCGAGATCGGTTCTGGGAAGGGAGGCTTTCTGATCGCCGCTGCCGCTCAACGACCGGAAGCCAACTTTCTGTCGATCGAGCGGGCCCGGCCGTACGCCGTGCACCTGCGCGACCGGGTCACTCGTCATGATCTCAGAAACGTGCGCATCGTGCGCGCCGACGCCGGGCCCTTTCTTGCCGAGCGAGTCGTGCCCGGCTCGGTGCGGGCACTTCATATCTATTTCCCCGACCCGTGGCCAAAGAAGCGACATCGAAAGCGACGGCTGATTAGCTCGGGTTTTGTGGCGGCAGCGGCTCAAGCTATCGAGCCCGGGGGCGAAATCCGTTTTGTCACCGATCATGCCAAGTACTTCGCGGCCGCAACGGCCACGTTCGAGGCCAATTCTGACCTCGCGGCTGCACCCGTGCCGGAAGCTGAAATGAGCGATCTCACCAATTATGAACGGAAATACCGCGCCGAGGGAAGGACGATCCACCGCGCGCGATACCGGCGGGTTACCCCAACGTGATCCTGGTCACCGGCGCCACCGGTTTCGTCGGTGCTGAGATCCTGCGCCGGGCGAGTGCTCGTGGATGGCGGGTGAGAGGCCTTTCACGGCGACCAGAGCGGGCCGAGGAGTTGGGGCGGTTGCCGCACGTCGAGCTCTTTCGAGGCGACGTTGGTGACCCCGACGACCTCGATGAGGCGTTGGAAGGCGTCAAGGCGGTGATTCATTTGGTGGGCATCATCGTCGCGACGCGCGACCAGTCGTTCGAGCGCGCCCACGTTGTGGGAACCAAGACGTTGCTGGAAGCGACCGCGCGCTCCGGGGTACGGCGGTACGTCCACATGAGCGCGTTGGGTGTGGAAGGAGGGCGCGGTTTGTCCGAGTACTACCGGACCAAGTGGGCTGCTGAAGAAGCGGTGCGTGCGAGCGACGTCGAGGCAACGGTATTCCGCCCATCGATCATCTTTGGGCCGGGCGACGATTTCGTGAATCAATTGGCACGCGTGATTCGTTTGAGCCCAGTGGTGCCGCTTCCCGGCGGCGGCATCACTCGTTTCCAGCCGATCTGGGTGGGCGATGTAGCGGAGTGTTTTCTGCAAGCGGCCTGTATGGGGAGCACGCCAGAAAGAATCTATGAGGTTGGGGGTCCGCAAATCGTGTCGCTACGAGAAATCGTGATCCAGCTGGCGGATGCGATGGGCCGGCGGCGGAAGACGGTGGCCGTCCCGATCGGACCCCTCCGGGTGGGTGCGGCGATCGCCGAGCGGGTTCTCCCGCGGTCGCCTCTGACACGCGACCAGTTGGCGATGTTGGCCCGCGACAACACCGCCGACCCAGAGTCCGTGGCAAGACTCTTGCACGACTTCGAGATCGAACACGCTGGGCTGAGGGACAAGATGCCCGGCTGGCTCATAGCTCGGAGTGCGCGATGAATCACCAAGTGGTCTGCAACTTCGCCATCCTGTCACCCGATCAGCGCGGTCGCTATCACGCATTGCGCGATAAGCTCCGTCGGTCGCATCACGAGATGGCCGAACTCGACAACGGCTACAGCTTCGCTTTCCCCAGACATCTATTGGTCGACCTCGCCGAGTTCACGTCGCTCGAGGGGCTTTGTTGCCCGTTCGTGTCGTTTGCGATCGATGTCCCGGCCCGGGAAAACTGCGTGTGGCTCCATCTGGTGGGCCCTGATGGGGCCAAGACCGTGATCGAGGCCGAGCTCTTCGCCGCAGGGTAGAACCGCTGGTTCGCCAACCTCGGTTGGCGCCTTCATATTTACAAATCATGGTGCTCGATCGGCGTCTCAGAATCGCCGTACTGGCGATCGTGCTCGGTACGTTCAGAGCCGGCGTCGCGGAGGGTCAGTTGGCCGGCGCGGCGGGCAGCTCGGGTGGGATCGCTGGGGTCGGTTCACCACTCCTTGCCGCCACCGAGCTCGAACAGCACGTGACCCATCTGGCCGCCGACGCGCTGGCTGGCCGGCGGGCTGGCACCGCGGGGGCCGAACGAGCCGCGCGCTACGTGGTTGCCGCCTTTCAGTCGTCGGGCCTCGAGCCGCCGTCGAGCTACCCGACTTATCTGCAGATGTTCGAGTTTCCGGTCGGCGTCGAGTTGGGTCGCGAGAACCGACTCGTTCTCCAACACGGCGATCTCAGAGCGATGGTGTTCGACCCGGGACGCGATTTTCTACCGTTGGCGGGCTCGATCGCCGATCGCGTCGTGCAACCGGTGGTGTTTGCCGGCTACGGCATCAGCGCCCCCGACCTCGGTTACGACGACTATGCCGATCTGGACGTGAGTGGCAAGATCGTCCTGGTGTTGCGATTCAGCCCCGAGGGCGACGACCCGGGTGGCCGCTTCGGGCGTTTTCTCTCAGAGCGATACAAGGCACTGATCGCACGCGAGCAGGGCGCCCGCGCGATCCTGTTTGTGAGCGGGCCCGCGACCGAAGAGATCGACCGCCTGATTCCATTCAGGATCGACGAGAAGCCTCAGGGGATAGGTATCGTGGCGATGTCGGTCACGCAGGGGGTAGGCCGCCGGATCGTGGCCGTCGGTGGTGGCGACTTGGCCGAATGGCAGCACGCGATCGACGAATCTCGGCAGCCGCACAGCCAGTTGATAACGAACGCCGTGCTCAACCTGCGGGCAGACCTGAAGCCGCGGACGCGAAGGACCCACAACGTGATCGGGGTGATTCCGGGACGTGATCCGAAGTTGGCGCACGAGGCGGTGGTGATCGGCGCTCACTACGACGGTCTCGGGATCGGTGGCGCCGGATCATTGGACCCGGTTCCGGGCGAGATCCACAATGGGGCAGACGACAATGCGAGCGGTGTTGCGGCGCTGCTCGAACTGGCTCAGTTCTTTGCCTACCCGACCAACCGGCCACCACGATCGCTGGTGTTTATCGCGTTTGGCGCTGAAGAGGAAGGCATGCTTGGCTCGGCGAACTACGTCGCACGACCGGTGGTTCCGCTGGAAAACTCGGTAGCTATGATAAACCTCGACATGATCGGTCGGTTGGAAGACGAGCTCATCGTCTACGGCGTCGGGTCATCGGCCGGGTGGCTCAAACTGATTGAGCAGGCGAACGCGAACGTCGGACTGAACCTCAAGCTCATGTCCGAAGGGTATGGGCCCTCGGACCACGCCGCATTCTATCTCCGACAGGTCCCTGTCCTGGCGATGTTCACCGGCGTCCACGATGACTACCACCGCGCGAGCGACGACATCGAGCGGTTGAATATGGACGGCATACGCCACATCTCGGCGTTTAGTCTCGAGCTGATCCGAGATCTTGCCGAGGGTTCCGACCGACCGGTTTTCGACCCACGCGAGTTTGAGCCGCAACAGATCGCCCCCCCGGTCGATGTACCGGTAGCGGTGCGGTTGGGGGCGGTTCCCTCACCCGCCGGCCCAACCGAACCGGTTATCGTCGACCACGTGCTGGAGGGATCAGCCGCCGACCTGGCAGGGGTTCAAGCCGGAGACCGGATCGTCAGGCTCGGGCAGCGGTCGATCGCTTCCGTGTATGATTACGTCGTGGCGTTACGCGAACTGTCATCGATGGGCGAGCACAGCATGATCGTCGAGCGGAACGGCGAGCGGCTGAGGATTGTCGTCGACCCATTGGCGGGTCGACCGTGATCGCCCGCCTCGTCGTCGTGCTCACGGCTGGCGCGCTAACGGCTTGCGCGATCACTCGGGGCCCGGACGTCTCAGGTGAGGCCCGCGGGTCCACGAAGGCTGCGATCGCCGAGGTCCTGAGCACGCAGGTCGAGGCGTGGAACCGTGGCGATCTGGAAGCGTTCATGGAGGGTTACTGGAACAGCCCCGACCTCGTGTTTACCTCCGGTGGGCGTGTTCAGCGTGGATGGCAGACCACTCTCGATCGGTACCGCACGGCGTACGGTGAGCGAACGGATACGATGGGACGGTTGACGTTCACTGATCTCGAAGTCCATGAGCTGGAGCGCGAGAGCGCGTGGGCGCTCGGGCGCTGGCGGCTGGACACCGACGCCGGGCTGCGCGGCGGGATTTTCTCACTCGTTTTTCGTCGCATCGACGGTCATTGGCTGATCGTCCACGATCACACTACCGAGTCGACCCCAGAGTCCTAGCCCGGCTACATTCCCTCTCCAGCGCTCGCAGCGACCGCTCCTTTGAGACTCGGTCTCATCGCTGGACGAGAATCATTCTCAAAACTTGACTAAAATACTCCGGAATGGTACTCTGACCGCATGAGGTTTACGACCCAGGCGGAATACGGACTGATCTGTAGCCTCCATCTGGCCCGGTTCGGGACGGAAGGGCCGGTGGCGGCGCGGGAGATGGCCGAGCTTGAGAACTTGCCGGCCGATTACACAGAGAAGATCCTGCGCCGGCTCAGGCAGGCCGGGCTGGTGACCGCTGTCCGTGGGGTCACCGGGGGGTTTCAGCTGGCGCGTGACCCGAGCGAGATCACCGTCAAGGACGTGATTGACGCCACCGAAGGGCAAACGTTCGAGATCAACTGCAGGATGCACCCGGTCGGACCCGATCGGTGCGCCGAAACCCATGGCTGCTCGATCCGCCCGGTGTGGTACGCGCTCAGGGAACGCATCGACGATCTCCTCTCCGACATCCGGTTGAGCGATCTGATCGAGAAGAACGAAGCTGGAGTCCAGGCACTGATCGACGTTACTTGGGGACCCGGCGAGCCGGAGGAGGCGACGGCGGGCGTATAGACACGATTCCAACCATCGGAACTGATCAAATCTGAGTCGAGGGATACTGATGACGGAAAAGAAAGAGCTACTGGTCGTCGAGGATCTCCACGCCGCGGTGGAAGGCGAAGAGATTCTGCGCGGCGTTAATCTCACCATTTGCGAAAGCGAGCTGCATGCGCTGATGGGTCCCAACGGGTCTGGTAAGTCGACCCTGGCCAAGGTGGTTGCCGGCCACCCCGCGTACGCCGTCACCCAAGGCTCGATTCGCTACCGCGGTGAGGATTTGCTCGAGATGGAAGTCGATGAGCGAGCGCGAAAGGGTTTGTTCATGGCGTTTCAGTATCCGAGCGAGATCCCGGGGGTCACGATCGCTCAATTCCTGCGCCATGCGAAGTCCGCGCAGACCGGCGAGGACATCTCGGTGCTCGACTTCTACGATGATCTCAAGGACGCCATGAATGAGCTCGACGTTGACGAGAAGTTCGCCGAGCGATTCGTCAACGACGGTTTTTCGGGTGGCGAGAAGAAGCGCAATGAGATTCTGCAGATGGCGATGCTGAAGCCGGACTTTGCGCTGCTCGACGAGACCGATTCGGGACTCGACATCGATGCACTAAAGATCGTCGCCGATGGTGTGAACACGCTGCATCGCGAGCGTGGGCATTTCGGGGTGTTGATCATCACCCATTACCAGCGGATCCTCAATTACATCCAACCCGATTTCGTTCACGTCATGGTCGACGGTAGGATCGTCCGTTCCGGCGATCGAGAGCTCGCCCTAGAGCTCGAGGCGGAAGGCTACGAATCCACGCGCGGTCAGCTGACCGCTGCCGGCAGCTAAGGAGGGCACTCGATGCCGAAAGACCAGAACGTCGCCGCGCTCAAGCTCGACGACTATAAGTACGGCTTCAAGGATCCCGATTCCTACGTCTTCAAGAGCGAGAAGGGGTTGTCGAAGCGGATCGTCGAGCAGATCTCGGAGATGAAGGAAGAGCCGAACTGGATGCTGAAGTTCCGGCTCAAGGGGCTCGAGATCTACGAATCGAAGCCGGTACCGCAGTGGGGCGCCGATCTCTCACAGCTCGACATGGACGAGATCTACTTCTACGTGAAGCCCTCCGAGGGCGAAGGGCGAACATGGGACGAAGTGCCGGACGACATCAAGCGCACGTTCGACCGACTCGGCATTCCCGAAGCCGAGCAGAAATCGTTGTCTGGCGTTGGTGCGCAGTACGAGAGCGAGATGGTGTACCACCGGATCAAGGACGACCTCGCCGAGCAGGGTGTGATCTTTGATTCCATCGAGACCGGTCTCAAGAACCATCCTGATCTCTTCAAGCGCTACTTCGCGACCGTGATCCCATCGCACGATAACAAGTACGCGGCGCTCAATTCAGCGGTGTGGTCGGGCGGTTCATTCATCTACGTGCCACCGGGTGTTGAGGTCGACATCCCGTTGCAGGCGTACTTTCGGGTCAACTCGGAAAACATGGGTCAGTTCGAGCGTACGCTGATCATCGCTGACGAAGGCGCCAAGCTGCACTACATCGAGGGGTGCACCGCGCCGACGTACTCGACCAATTCATTCCACAGCGGCGTGATCGAGATCATCGTGAACCGGGGCGCCAGCGTTCGTTACACGACGATCCAGAACTGGTCGAACAACATGTACAACCTGGTTACCCAGCGGGCGCGGGTCGAAGAGGATGCCCGGATGGCGTGGCTGGATGGCAACCTCGGTTCCAAGATCACGATGAAGTATCCGTCGTGCTTCCTGATGGGACGGGGGGCTTCAGGCGAGATCATGTCGATCGCTTACGCCGGGCCTGGTCAGCACCAGGACGCCGGTGGCAAGATGATCCACGCCGCGCCCCATACCACAAGTGAGATCATTTCGAAGTCGATCTCCAAGGGGGGTGGCCGGTCATCTTATCGCGGTCTCGTCCAGGTCCAGAAAGGCGCTCACAATGCGTCGAGCAATGTAGAGTGTGATGCACTGCTGCTGGACGAGGAGGCCCGGACCGACACCTACCCGTACATCGAGATCGACGAGAACGACGCCTCGATCGGTCACGAAGCGACGGTCACCAAGATCGGCGACGAGCAGCTGTTCTACCTGATGCAGCGTGGGCTCGCCGAGGACGAGGCGCGGACGATGGTCGTGCGGGGCTTCATCGAGCCGATCTCGAAGCATCTTCCACTCGAGTACGCGGTCGAGCTCAATCGACTGGTCGAGCTCGAGATGGAGGGGTCGGTCGGGTAGCGAGCCGAGCGGCGCAAGGCATCCAAAACCAGGTTAACTAGGGAAAAGCGAGCCATACCGAAGTACGTAATCGAACGGAACATAGAGGGGGCAGCATAGACATGAGCGAATCAGCGACCACCACGGATATCGGGACCGCGCCCACAGTGCGTGGGGAGATCGGACCCGAGACCGTGACCGCGATCGTGGCCGCCCGAAACGAGCCCGATTGGATGGTTGCACGCCGCCGACACGCGTGGCAGGTCTATCGCGAGATGCCGATGCCGACCACGAAGGACGAAGCGTGGCGGTACACGGACCTGTCCAAGATCGACTGGCAGGAGTTGGCGATGCGGGAGCCGTCACCACCGTCGCGAGTCAGCAGTCGTGACCAGATTCCTGCCGAGATCCAGGCCGCACTTCACTTCGACGACCCTTCATCGGCATGGTCGGTCGAGCATAACTCGGCCTCCATCTACGATGAGGTTGAAGAGGAGCTGACCCGTCAAGGGGTAGTATTCGTTGATCTCGCAGAAGCGATCGTGAATCATCCCGAGCTAGTTCAGAAGTACTTCATGACGAGTGCGGTCACACCGGAATTCGGCAAGCTGGCGGCGCTCCACGGTGCTTTCGTTTCTGGTGGCCGAGTGATCTACGTCCCGGGCGGCGTCGAGGTCGAGCTGCCGATCAATACTTTCCGCTGGCTCGATATCGAGCGGACAGCGCTGTTTCCGCACACGCTCGTGATCGCCGGTCCGCAGAGCAAGGTGACGTACGTCGAAGAGTGTGCTTCACCGGCCCGCGTCCAGGACGGGTTGGCGATGAACTGCGGTGTCACCGAGATCATCGCCGAGGAAGGCGCCAACGTTCGGTACGCCATCGTTCAGCGGTGGGGGCGCCACGTCTTCCACTACCAGGCGGTCCGAGTCTTTGCCCATAAGGACGCCCAGATCCAGACATTGTTGGTGACTCTGGGTGGTGGCGTTGCACGCTCGGACGTCGAGACCGATCTCCAAGCGGAGGGCGCCCACTCGGAGATGCTGGGGATCTACCTTGGTGACTCCAACCAGCACTTCGACCACTACACGTACCAGCTCCACCAGGCGCCGCATGCGGGCTCGGATCTGCTCTATAAGGGCGCGCTAAAAGACCGGTCACGAGCGGTGTTTAGGGGCATGATCCGGGTCATGCCGGGCGCTCAGGGGACGGATGCGTACCAGACCAATCGGAACCTGATCCTGTCGGAAGACGCGCACGCTGACTCCTTGCCCAACCTCGAGATCGAGGCCGACGATGTGCGCTGTTCACACGGCGCCACCATCGGTCAGCAGGATGAGCAACAGATCTTCTACCTGATGAGCCGCGGGCTCAGCCGCGACCAGGCGGAGAAGCTCATCGTGTACGGGTTCTTCGAAGAAGTCCTGGCGCGCGTACCGGTCGAGTGGCTCCACAAGCGGTTGACGCGCGTAATCGAGCGCAAGCTCGGGTAGGAGTTCGAGGATGGCCGAGTTCGTGAAGATCGCCGCCGCGGACGAGATCCCTGAGGGCTACAACACCGTTATCGCGATGTCGATTCCGTTCCTGATGGAGACGGTCGTGCTCTCCGACGAGGAGCCCGATGAGGACGGCCGCATCGAGGGCTTCGGCGAGCGCGGGTTCATCTACTTCAAGGCCCGCTCGATGGGCGATC
>DAOWHI010000202.1 GCA_030641505.1 Gemmatimonadota bacterium
AGAGTGGTGAGTTTGCTACTGCAGCTTTGCGATCGCCGCTGGCCGAACCAGCGCCGTGCCGGCCGACACGAACTGATAGTCAGCAACCTCCTGGAAGATATCGCGCGCTTTGTCGGTGTTGCCCGCCTCGTCATGCGCGAGCGCGAGCTGATACTTGATGAACGCCACCTACGTAGGACACCGCAATTAATGAAGGATCGTTCCTTCGGCATTGCCCTGGCGGAGCGCAATCAAGCCATGCAGCTGGTGATACGCTTCCAGCTTCCGCGGGTTGGCGTCGCCTTCGAGCAGCGCCTTGTTCTCCTCGGCTTTGGTAGCCGCGGTTTCGAAGTCACCGCTGCGGGCGGCGAGCCGACCCTCCCAGATCCGGATCGCTGCCTCCTGTTGACGGGTGAACTCGACGTCGCCCGTTGCTTCGGCGTTTTCCCGAATGAGTGCTGTCAGGTTGCGGACGGCGGTTTCTGCTTCGGGAATCAGCTCGTTGTAAAGAGCAATCGTCGCTGCGTTCGCGAGCGTGAACTGCCGGACGGTCCGCATTTGATCGGCGGGGATGTCGACGTCCCCGGAGGCCGCATCGATCGTCTCCAGCTCCTCGATCGCCGCTTTCGGATCGCCTTCGTAGACGTGGACAAAGGCGCTGAAGTTGGCGTTGGTGATCTTGTTGGTGCCCTTGTCGACATCGGCTGACAGCTGGTAGTCGGCCCGCGCTTCATCGTAATTGCCGAGGAACGTGTTGACGATTCCACGCTTGAGCGCGGCTAAGCCGAGCGTCGGGTCCTTGTCGAGCGCCATCGTGTAGAGGTCGCGCGCGCCTTCGTAGTCGACGAGAGCGCGTCGGACGTCGCCACGGAACGAGTACCCCATCGGGTTATCGGGATCCAGCTCGACGACCCGCAACGCGTGCTTCTCGGCAGCGTCGAAGTCGTAAGGCGCCTGGAACATGTTCGAGAAGAAGAGCCCGGCGTGCGCGCCGATCATCTGCGGGTCGAGCTCGACTGCCCGAGCCGTCGATGCACGCGCTTCAACGACTGCCAGCCGCGCTGCCTGGACACCGGCCAGAATGACGTGCGCCCGAGGGCTGGTCGGGTATTGCTGGACGAGCGTGTTGGCGAGCTCGAGCTGGCGGTCGGTGTTGTTGTCCTGACCCGCCTGCACGATCTCGACGAGAATCCGCTCCCCGTCGCTCGCGCCTTCCAGGTTTTCGGCCGCCTGACTGATGGCTGCTCGCGCTTCTTCAGGCGAGAAGACCGAGTTCGCGATGCCGATATGGGCCCGCACGAACGTGGGATCCTGCTCGATGGCGAGCCGGAAGTGGTCAAGCGCCGGCACGGCGCGGCCCACGTCAAAGAGTGCCTGGCCCTGCTCGAAGTGGGCGAGCGCGGCTTCCGATGTCGTCGTGGTCGGAATCTCCTCGACGGCGACTTCCTCGATGTACTCGCCGGCTTCTTGCTGCTGGCCACATCCCGCGAGCAGGACCGCGACTCCAAACGTGACACACAATCGTTCGAGAGTGTTCAAGGTCTCCCTCCGATTCATTGAATAGCTACAGTTGGCTGGATTCAAGCATATAGACCGTCCCGCGCTGTTTTCGCTCAATGCTTTTTGCTGGGGACGACCGCACAGAAGCTACCATCCCCCCGCAGGTCTCGCCCGAGTCCCTCGCCCAGGCCTATGTTCGCCGGGTGACGCATGCCCTCGAGCAACGCGATCGGTGGCGCCGCGCGGCACCACGGTGGCGGATCCACCAGGAGTTTGTGCGCGCGCTGACCGCGCCAGTGTCGGAGGCGCTGCTGGCCGCGGCCAAGCCCGCGCCGGGGGAGACGTGGCTCGACGTCGCCGCTGGTGTCGGTGATCCGGCGGTGTCGGTGGTCGATCGCGTCGCGCCGAGTGGCCGGGTCGTGATGACCGATCTGGTTCCCGATATGCTGCGTGCAGGCCGCGATAAGGCCGGCGACCGATCGGGTGGCCTTCTACCGGTCGCCGCGGCGGCCGAGGCGTTGCCGGTGAAAAGCGTGTTCGACGGAGTCACGTGTCGCTTCGGGGCGATGTTTTTCGGTGATCCACCCGTTGCACTGAGCGAGATCCGTGGGGCGCTCGCTCCGGGCGGGCGGGTTGTTTTCGCGGTTTGGGGCGATCGCGAGCAGAACCCCTACTTCACCGAGATCGATGGCGCCCTCCGCGACGTCATCCCCGATTTGCCGGTCCACGAACCCGACGAGCCGCATGTCTTTCGCTACTCGCCAAGCGGGAAACTTTCCGCGCTCATGGAAACCACCGGCTGGGTGGATGTAGACGAGCTGGAAACACCCCTTACGATGAGCGTGCCGATCTCGGCGGGCGAGTTGTGGGATCATACGGTGGGGTTGAGCGTCGAGGTCGCCGGCATGGTCGAGGAACTCGGTGCCGACCGCGCGGTCGAGCTCAAGTCGATCTTCGAGCGACGGGTGGCGCGCTACTTCCCGGACGGGACGATGCGCATGCCGGCCGTCGTCCGTCTAGTACTAGGACGTGCGCCGAACTGAGGTCTGCTCCTACTCTGCTCTGCCCAACCCCGGTCCAGCCGTGCGCCACACGACCCACAACAGGGATCCGATCCACAGGCCGTAGATGACGAGTCGGACCGGGTGGTAGGCGATCGTTGTCACGACATCGCCGGATAGGTCGAGTCCGTGGCGGAGGATTGCGCGCGAGACCTGCTCCGCGGTGAACCAACCCCACAAGACGATCGCCCAGTACATGCCGATCAATTTCCAGCGACCCATGCGCGCGGCGGACGGCAAGTAGCGCGTGTTCAGCACCGTAATGACGAGTGCGAAGCAGTACATCGAGGCGATCGTGAACGGTCCGGCGATCAAGACCAGGAAGTTCGGCTGTAGCGCCTCGAAGCTCTCGCCACCCAACCACGAAGCGGTGATAACGATCATGCTGGCACCCACAAAGAGCGTCAGCAAGATCAAAAACGTCCGGCTCAACGTGAGGCGGTTCGTGTGGCG
>DAOWHI010000099.1 GCA_030641505.1 Gemmatimonadota bacterium
CTCGCGATCCATCTACTGGGTGCCGATGTCCCACCCGCCAAGCCAGAAGGGGCGCCCAAGGACGGGTGGCCGTGGGTCAAGAGCGTGTTCGGAAACCCAGTGACCTGGAAGGGGATTCTGTTCCTGGGACTCAAGTTCCCGCTGGGTCTTGCCAGTTGGGTGGTGACGATCGTATTGGTGGCGACGGTCGGCGCCTTTGTTACTGCACCGCTGTCGCTGTCGCTGGGCGCCGAGATCAACGTTTTTGCTTGGCAGATTGAAACCTACGGCGAGGCCGCGGTGTTGACGCTGATCGGACTCCTGATGGTTGTGCCGACCGCCTACTTCCTGAACGCTTTGGGTGCTGTCTGGGCGCGGTTCGCGGAGATCATGCTGGGCCGTGAATGGCCCGACCCTACACCGTTGCCCGTCGAAGCCGCCTCTTCAACTGGTGGATTTGTCGCCGAACCTTCTTGAGCTCCGCTTTGTTGCCGGTCTCGAGCGCCGCAGTCCGCTCGACCTTTAACGCCCGGATCTCTGCCTTGACTTTGGCCTTGTCGATTCCCACCACCTCATGGTGTACGTGGGCTTCGATCCCGAGCACCTGGCACAGCGCCGGCAGCAGCTGCTCCTTGTGCATGGTGGAGTAGCCAGCTAGCCGCTCGTCCTCGATTCCGGCAGCCACCTCACGCAGCTGGGCGACCGTCATTTCGTGCAACTCTTCGTACGTATGGGTCATCGGTATTTGCCTCCGAGATTAACGACAGCGTTCGGTTTTTCGGCGAGCGTAAGATAGCGCTTGACACACCGAGTGGCCGGCACTCGGTCGCTAGAGTACGCTGGTCCCCGAGGTCTCCATAAGGCTGCAACGGAGAGGTACCCATGGAAAAGATCGATCTGCACCAGAAACTGGCATTGTTCGATGAGGTGTATCGACCCAAGATCATCGGCGAGCTAAACGAACAGTACGTCAAGGTGGCGAAGGTCAAAGGCGATTATCCGTGGCACCATCACGCCAACGAGGACGAACTGTTCCTGGTCCTCAAGGGGTCGATTACGATTCGGTTCCGCGACGGAGACGTGGAGCTCGGTGAGGGCGAGATGTGCATCGTGCCGCGAGGAGTCGAGCACAGCCCAACGGCCGACGCGGAAGCCCATATCCTCTTGTTCGAGCCCGTCACAACTCGAAACACTGGCAACGTCGATCACGCCTACACGATCGAAGCCGAGGACCTGGAACAGGTTTAACGGTTTCTGGTTGTGCGGCCAGGCGTAGATTGGTCGGCATGATCATTGGTGCCGACACCGGTGGCACTTTCACCGACTTCGTGGCCGTGCATGAGTCCGGTGTCTGGACGTGGAAGGTCCCCTCGACTCCTGACGATTTCGCTCGTGGCGTGTTGGACGGGTTGGCGAAGCTCCTCGAGTCGGGCACAGAGCGGTCCGACCCAGCGGAAACCACGCTCGTCCACGCGTCGACAGTGGCCACCAACGCGCTCCTCGAGCGAAAGGGGGCGCGCTCGGCGCTTGTCACGACCCGGGGTTTTGGGGACGTCCTCGCGATCGGACGGCAGACGCGGCCACACCTCTACGACCTGTCGGCGCGACCTGAGCCGCCTCTCGTTCCCGCTACCATGCGCTTCGAAGTCGACGAACGGGTTACGGCCGATGGCGAGGTTCTCGAAGCTCTAACGCCGGCTGAGATCGAGCGCGTTCTCGACCGGCTTGCCGCCGACACGGAGTCGTTGGCGGTTTGTCTGTTGTTCTCGTTTCTGGCTCCGAAGCACGAACGCGCGATTGGTGAAGCGGCGAGAGCGCGCGGTCTGGACGTTTCGTTGTCGTGCGAGGTTGCACCCGAGTTTCGCGAGTACGAGCGCACCAGCACCACGGTAGTCAACGCCTATGTCGCGCCTGTGGTTCGGAGCTACGTGGAACGGTTGGCTGAAGGCGCGGCAAGCGCTGGAATAGGTCGCTTGCAAGTCGTCCACTCGGGGGGCGGGAGCTCGAGCCCTCAGGCGGCCGCGGAGCGCGCCGTCGCGACCGTGCTTTCCGGTCCTGCGGCAGGTGCGATGGGAGCGCTCGAAGTGGCCCGCCAGACGGTCGGGCCGGATCCGAAAGTGATCTCGTTGGACATGGGTGGAACGTCCGCCGACATCTCGTTGATCGATGGTCAACTCGGGAAAACAACCCACACGGTAATCGGTGGCCTGCCGATCCAAGCGTCTATGGTCGACATCCATACCGTCGGCGCCGGTGGCGGATCAATCGCCCGGCTCGACGCCGGTGGTGCGCTGCTGGTGGGGCCGGAAAGCGCGGGAGCGGATCCGGGTCCAGCCTGCTATGGTCGAGGCGGTGCCCCGACCGTAACCGATGCCAACCTGTTACTTCGGCGAATCGATCCAAGCTATTTCCTGGGTGGCCGGATGGCGCTCGACATCGAGCGCGCCGAAACCGCGATCGAGCAGTTGGCCGAACCGATGGGTGTCGATCGCGAATCGGCGGCGCGGAGCATCGTGGCGGTCGTAAACGCCAATATGGAGCGTGCCGTGCGCGTGATCTCGGTTCAGCGGGGCTACGATCCGCGCGACTTCGCGATGATCGCGTTTGGTGGCGCCGCCGGGCTCCACGCCTGCGCACTGGCCGAATCGCTCGGGATGACGAGTGTCATCGTGCCCCGCGATCCAGGCGTCCTGTCGGCACGGGGCGCAGCCGAGAGCGATGTCGTGAAGGAGTACAGCCGCACGGTAATGCGGCCGCTGAAGCAGGACGTCGACTTGGCGGATGTGTTCGCTAGCCTCGAGGTCGAAGCCCACGCGGCGTTCGATCGAGAGCGGGTCGGTTGGGAGTCGGTCGCTATGACTCGCGCCGCCGATGCTCGATACCGCGGTCAGTCGCATGAGCTGACGGTTGGCTGGCACGACGCTCCGGCTGCGGTGGCAACGGCGTTTCATGCCGCCCACCAGCGATACCACGGCTACTCGGCCGAAGAAGAACCGATTGAGATTGTGACCGTGCGACTTCGCGTGGTGGCAGCCGTCGAACGACCACCACCGACTGAACTCACGGCCGGTGCAACCGTCAAGGAAGCCACATTGGATGTGCGCGACGATGTGACGGTCATCGACCGAACGGCGTTGGCCGCGCGCGCCCAAGTTGTCGGACCGGCGCTTCTGGTTGAGCCCTACGCCACGACGTATTTACCGACCGGCTGGTCGGCGAGGGTGGACGCTTACGGACACCTGCTGCTCGTTTCTGGGGCAGCGTGAAGCCACGTTTGGCAGCCGCTGCGGAGCGGTCGCTCTTCGCCGGGCTTTTCGCCAGTCTCGCCGACGAGATGCTAGCTACGCTGGTTCGCACCGCATACTCACCCAACATCAAGGAGCGACGCGATTGCTCGACCGCGCTTTTCGACGGTCAGGGCGAACTCGTCGCCCAGGCGGCGGCGATCCCAGTCCACTTGGGCGCGATGCCGTTATCCGTCGCGGCTGCGCTGAGTGCGTTCGACGAGTGGCAACCGGGCGACATCGTTGCGCTCAACGATCCGTTCTGCGGCGGCACGCACCTACCCGACGTAACGATGGTGAGCCCCGTCTTTGCCGCCAACGGTGAATCGCCGTTCGCCTTCCTGGCTTCTCGCGCACACCACGCTGACATGGGTGGCGCGACACCGGGCTCGATGCCGTTGAGCCGAGACGTCTATCAGGAGGGGCTGCGGATCCCGCCGACCAAGATCGTTGTGGCCGGAGCGCGTCGGGACGACATCTGGAACCTGGTGCTGGCCAATGTCCGAACGCCGTCCGAGCGTCGCGGCGACCTACGGGCTCAGGAGGCGGCCCACGCGGTCGGCACGCGGCGGCTTGGCGACGCGCTGATGAAGCACGGGCCGGTCGAGCTCGCAGCGCGGATAAGCGATCTCATCGACTACGGCGAGCGACTGATGCGGGCAGTCATCGCCGCGATCCCGGATGGCGAATACCGCTTCGAGGACGTTCTCGACGACGACGGTTTTGGTACCCAGGCGATACCGATCGTGACCGCGATCACGGTAGTCGGGGATCATGTCAAGGTCGACTTCGCCGGCACGGCGCCGGCGTGCGAGGGTGGTATCAACGCCGTCGAGGCGATCACGCTATCTGCCGTTCGGTACTGCTTCCTGTGCTTGATGGCGACACCCTGGGAAGGGTCGCGTGCGAGCACGGACGAGCCGCC
>DAOWHI010000121.1 GCA_030641505.1 Gemmatimonadota bacterium
CGAAGAGCTCCTCCAGCGACGCGAACGTTGTCCCCCCGAACTCCACAGGTGCAGGGAAAAGACCGTAGAAAAAGAGGTTAAACGAGTTGTCAAACTGGAACCTCTCATAGCTGCCGCCCACCGTGTAGACGTGATCTCCACTGTAGAAGCTCAGCTCCTCTGTCATCTGGAACACGTCCTGGTTGAGCACGTTGTTGATCGAGAACGGTTCGTGCCCGGCCGTCGTGTACGTAACGCCGTCGACGCCGATCTCCAACGTTGGGAACGGGGCGCTGTTGGGGTTGCGGAAATCCCGGAACCGATTGTAGCTGAGGAAAAAACGGTTGGCGTAGCTGGTGGCTTGGGAGTTCAGCTCCCATACATACGAGTCGAGCTCGTTGTTGATCGAGTAACCGGAGTTCTGGAACGGGAGGCTGTTCTCGTTCGGTCCCCGTCCGGTGTTGTTGACGCTGATCGCGAATGGGTGGGGAGGTAAGGCTCGATCCGCGCGAAGCCGATTGTACCGGAAGATGAAGTGGTTGTTGTCGTTGACATTCCAGTCGAGTTTAGCGAGGAACTTGTCGCTGTTCGTCTCGTGGACGTAATCCTCGAACGCGCCGGTGACGTAACCGTAAGAGTCCATCAAACGATCACTGATCGCCTCGAGATCTGACGCCTGGACCCGAGACACGAATGGGCCGGAGAGCCCGGGTCCTCCCGCCAGGAAGTTCGAGCCCGGGTCGTCTCGCCGAATGCTCTCGACGTTGAAAAAGAAGAACGCCTTGTCCTTTTTGAGCGGTCCGCCGAGGCTGAACCCCGACTGGTTGAACTTCAAGTCAGGGTTCAAGACATCGTCGCCACTGACCTTGCTGCCGATAAAGTCATCGTTGCGCGTGTACGTATACGCGGTCCCGGTAAACTCGTTGGTGCCGCTCTTCGTTACCGAGTTGATCGCCGCGCCGGTGAACCCGCTCTGACGGATGTCAAACGGTGCGATCGAAACCTGAACCGCCTCGATGGCATCGAACGGAACCGGCTCGGAGGCCGTCTGCCCGCCGGGCGCCGGATCGTCAAGGCCGAACGGGTTGTTAAAGTACGACCCGTCCAACGAAATGTTGTTGTAGAGCCAGTTCTTCCCCCCAAACGAGAAGTTGCCGTCGCTCCGCGGGTCGAGCCGGGCGAGGTCCCGCGTGCTACGGCGGATCGACGGAAGCTGGACGACTTGATCAGCGCTCACGTACGTCGCCGCGCCGGTGCGGTGGCTGTTCAGAACCGGGTCTTGTTCCGCAAAGACCTGGATTCCGGCCACCTCGATCGCTTCGGGAACGAGCGCGAAGTCGCTCCGCACCGTCTGGTTCAAGTTCACGTAGATGTCCCGTTCTTCCCCATCGTTGTGCCCGAGAATCCGGACGGTGATGGTGTAGGGACCCCCAACCCGCATGTTACGGATGTTGTAGCCTCCGCCCTCTCGCACCACGGCGCCGTACTGCGTTTGGCTGGGCTCGTGAACCGCGCTGACGGTGGCACCGACCAGCATCTCAACCTCAGTGCTGGTCACCTCTCCGCTCATCGCGCCGGTCGTGACCTGACCGGAGAGGATCGAAGGCAAGAGAAACAGGGCAAAAAAGAAGACGCCCACCACATGAAGGCGTCTTAGCGGACGGAAGTCAGACATCTGATCCCTCCCGACTCAAGGAATTCGCGTCGATTTCTTTTGCTAAACCTCCCACCATGATAACAGACCTGCACCCAAGTGCAAGACTCCGTGGCTATCGGCTGATCTGTCCAGCAACAAACGCCACCGCCCGCTCCTCGGCCCAACACCGCGGTGTCCACGGCGGGCCGGTCACGAACCCGGTATGGCCGCCCTTGGGAGTAAACCGGCATTCGACGCTTGGGGCTGCGCGACGCTCGACCCTAGGCAGCACTTCGGGCGGTAGGAACGGGTCGTCGACGGCGCTCAAAAGCAGCGTCGGAACGGCGATCCGATCGACGAAATCGATCGACGAGGAACAGGCGTAGTAATCGGCGGCGTCTTTGAAACCGTGGACCGGCGCCACTGCCGCGTCGTCGTAGGCCCAGAACGTCTTGGCGGCGCGCACACCGGCGATATCGACTTTGTCCGGGTGACGCTCGGCGAAGGCCAGCGCCTTGGGCTTCAAGCTGTCTAGGAAGTACCGAACGTAATGCGGCCCAAAGCCAGACTCGAGATGCCGCGAGGCGGCCGCCAGGTCGTACGGCACCGAGATCGTGGCCGCGGCTCGCGCGGCTTGGGGGGCCGACTCACCGCGCTCCCCAAGCCACTTGAGAAGCACGTTGCCGCCCAGCGAGACGCCGATAAGCCCCAGCCTGAGCCCGGGTTGCCTCCGTTCCAGCTCGCCGACAAGCCAATCCAGATCGCTCGTCTCACCCGAATGGTACATACGATCGCCGCGATTCAGAATGGGCTCACCGCGGGGTTCATCGAGCGGAGTCGCGCACGACCGGAAATTGAGCGCCAACCCGCGCCAGCCTTTGCGACGGGAGAGGTCGAGCAGACCGTGGACGTAGAGCGAGTGTGAGCTCCCCTCGAGACCGTGCAAAACGATCACCAACGGCGCCTGATCCGGCCCGTCGACCCAATCGAGCAACAGCTCGTCGCCATCGGGCGTGGTCCACGCCTCACGACGCATCGCCACCTTCGGGCCACGACGCAGGACCCGCCCCCACATCGTCTGCAGGTGGCCACCGGGCAGCCATCGAGCGGGTCGAAATCCATTTTCGTGGTTGGTCATCGCCACGTCGCGATCATAAACAGAAGCAGGAACGTCGCGTTCACGTACGCCACCGTCATCACCCACCGGTGGGATGGTATCCAACCCCCGGGACGATCGACGCCGACCACCGCCGCACCCAGCGCGATCGCCAATCCGTAGACCGTCAGGCCGTGGTGGCCGATAAACCAGCCGGCGGCCGCCAACACCAGGAACCCGGCCCCCGCCCAGACGAGCGTGCCGCGCACACCAAGCCGCGCGGCCAACGTGCGCTCGCCGCGGGCGGCGTCGGCTTCGAGCTGATACACCTGGGTCAGCGGGTACATCGCGGCAACGACCGCGACCGCTGCCGCCAGCGACCAACCACCGGCCGCGCCCAGCGGCCAACCGCCTCCGGCGGCACTCCAGCCGAGCGTCCAACCGAGTCCCCCCTGACCGACCGCGATCGCGATCAACGACGCGATGTGGGATCGCTTCCAGCGAATCCTAGGATGCGAGTACGCGGTAAAGACGAGCCACAACCCGACGTACGTCACCGCAAACGTCCAGCTGACGAGCGGCGCCAACGCCGCACCCATCGCCTGGAGCATGGTGCTCCAGCGCTCCATGCCGGCCGGGACCTCGGGCGGCTCCGCCAACCCGCCGATCGGCCCTGCGTCGCGATCGTAGGCCGAGTTGAACGCGTTAGCGCCGGGGTACAGCAGTAGGTGGACAAGCGCGAACCCGAGCGCCGTGCGTCCCATCCAAGGGCCCGGCGCCGAGTACGCACCCCACACGTAGATCGGCGATAGCACGTAGACAAACGGGAACCGCAGATGGAGGATCGCGTTCCGCAACAATCGCCCTCGCTACCGTAGCTCTTCGATGAGCTCGCGCGCCTCTTCTTGCTCGAGACGCTCGAACCCGCTCTGCGGATCGAGCTCGACCGCCATATCGAGCTCGCTGAGCGCCGCATCGACGTCGTCCATCGCCAAGTAAGTCCGAGCGAGTTGCATCCGGACCGTTACGCGGTTCGGGGCCAGATCGACTGCGCGGCCGAGAAACCGCGCGCTCTCTTCCAACGACACGTCCGGGTAGCCTCCGAGAATCAGCCGCGCCACAGCCTTGGCGGCCGGATGAACGATCATCAGCTCGCGATGCCAGACACCCAGGATCGTGTGCGGAGCGAAGTCGTAGGGGTCGAGGACGACGGCATACTCGACCGCCGCCTTGGCCTGCTCGGCGAGATCGATTACCTCGCGTGCCCGTTTCATACGATAGGCGTGAGCCAGATGTTGGCCGTAGCGACCGACAGCGATCGACAGCGCCGTGTAAGCCCTTGACATGTTGGGGTCGCTGCGCACGGCTGCGCTGGCAGCCCGCACGGCTTCGATCAGCGTTTCCTCGTCGCCATCGCGTCCTGGCGTCTCCTGGGCCAAGCTGGCGAGCGCGATCGACAGCTTGTAGTGCAGGGTCGCGTTCCCTGGATCGTCGTCGAGACCGCTTCGGTAGGCCTCGATCGCTTCCGCCGTCATGGCCGCCGCCATGAAGTTGTCCCCAAGCGTGACCGAAACCCCGGGACCACGCGTTTGCGCGATCGCAAAAC
The DNA here is from genome assembly GCA_030641505.1 of Gemmatimonadota bacterium. Lineage (GTDB taxonomy): Bacteria > Gemmatimonadota > Gemmatimonadetes > JACCXV01 > JAHWKZ01 > CAMYLR01. The sequence goes on from DAOWHI010000121.1 coordinate 4,318, forward strand.
CGGTCGCGGCCAGTTGAAACCCGATCGTGATTACGAAGGCTCTTGGAGTCGTCATGCGAGCTTGAAGCTTTCGCTCCATCCGTGCGTCGTCAAGCCACGATTTGCGGTACGAAGGGAACTAGATCGGTAGCGCGTACCCACGGGTCGCTTCGAGCTTGTGCTGAACGCGGTCGGCCACCGTGATCAGCTCCGCTTCCTCATCGACCAGGTTGCGGGCATCCGTCTCGACAATCAGCACCGGCGACAGATCGTAGTGCGAGATCCAATCTTCGTAGTGCCCGTCGAGTTGTTCCAGGTACGCAGTCGGAATGGCCTGCTCGAAGTCACGACCCCGCGTGCGAATGCGGTTCTCGAGCACGGGAACGGATGTTCGCAGGTAAATCAGCAGGTCGGGAGGCACGAGAAACTCCAGCATGATGCCGAACAGCTCGCAGTAGTTCTCGAAGTCACGGTCATCGAGGTGGCCGTTGGTGTGCAAGTTGCGGGCGAAGATCTCGGCGTCCTCGTAGATCGTGCGATCCTGGATCACCGACTCGGGAATGGCCATGATCTCCTGATGGTGCTGGAACCGTTTGGAGAGAAAGTAGATCTGCAAGTGGAACGACCAGCGGTCCATCCGAGCGTAGAAATCTGCCAGGTACGGATTCCCATCGACGTGTTCGTAGTACGGCCGCCACGCGAAACGCTCGGCCAGCAGCCGGGTCAGGGTCGACTTGCCCGACCCTATGTTGCCGGCGACAGCGCAGAACGTCTTCATCGTCCCACCGTTCCGGTCACCAACTCGAGCTCTTGCTGGCCCGCCTCAATCGCGCCAACGCGGTAGTCGATCAACGCGCGCACCGCCGCGTAGTCGGCATCGCTCCTCACGAAGTCGAGCCGGGTAACGTCGATCGTCAGCAAGTCGTGCTGGTAATCGTCGAAGTATCGCTCGTAGGCGTCGTTCAGTCGCGCCAAGTAGTCACGTGACAAGTCGCGCTCGAACGGCCGGTTTCGTTGCCGGATCCGCTCCATCACAGCATCGGTGTCGGCGCGCAGGTAGACCACTAGATCGGGCGTCACGATCTCGGTCGACAGCGTGTCGAACAGTCGGCGCCAGAGCGCGAAATCCTCACCCGAGAGCGTGAGTTCGGCAAAGATGCGGTTCTTTTGGAAGACGTAGTCGGAGTGAATCGGTTCGTGTGTGTCGCGCACGACGCGAGCGACTTCGCGCTGCTGGCGAAACCGAGCCAGCAGAAAGAACATCTCGGTGTTGAAGGCGTAGCGCTCCATGTCCTGGTAGAAGCCACCGACCAGGAACGGGTTCTCCTCCACCAGCTCGAGCACCCGCAACCCGCCCATGTCGGCGTGGAGGCGGTGGACCAGCGACGTCTTCCCGACCCCGATGATGCCCTCGATCGCCAAGTAGCGGACGGTTCTCAACGCGGTGGGACCCTACCGGTTGGGGTTCGACTCAAGACGATGACGAGATATCGTAGACCAGCGATGATCATGTGTCAACGCGTTCCAAGACCGAATATATACCGAAAATAGGTCGCAACCAGGCGCTGTTTCCATTGCTCGCTACACCGTCCGCCCGGTAGGTTCGCCAGGCCATGGAACGCTCCTCAACAGAGACGACCCCACGCGTCCTCAAGTTCGGTCACAGCCCCGATCCCGACGACGCTTTCATGTTCTTCGGGCTCGCCAAGGGGGCCGTAAGGATCCGCGACTTTGTCGTAGAACACTTACTCGAGGACATCCAGACTTTGAACGAGATGGCGATTGCCAACGAGATCGAGATCACGGCGATCAGCGCCCACGCGTATCCGGCGGTTCAAGACAACTACTGGATCATGCACTGCGGCGCATCGATGGGAAAGGGGTACGGACCGATCATCGTCGCAGCGCCCGACGGTCCGCGATCACTGGACGCGTTGGGCGGCCAACGGGTTGCGATCCCGGGTTCGCTAACGACGGCCTATCTCGTCGCTCAACTCTACCTCCCCGACTTCGAGGCGGTCGTGTACCCGTTCGACGAGATCCCATCCGCCGTTGCCGACAGGCGAGTCGACGCCGGTCTAGTGATCCACGAAGGCCAGATCACGTACAGAGAGCAGGGGCTCATCAAGCTGGGGGATCTCGGCGCGCTGTGGCTCGCCGACACCGGATTGCCGCTGCCGTTGGGACTCGACGTCGTGAGCAAGAACCTGGGGCCACAACTGGCCGGCGAGATCGCACGAGGGTTGTCAGACTCGATCGGCTACGCGTTCGACCACGAGGACGACGCGGTCGCATACGCGCTCGACTTCGGTCGTGGGCTCGACACCGAGCAAGCGAGAACGTTCGTCAAGATGTACGTCAACGATTACACATGCGACATGGGTGAGGAGGGCCGCCGCGCGCTCCAGACGTTATTTGATCGCGGTGTCGACCGAGGATTGATCGAGCCGGTGGGCTCGATCGAGCTTATCTGATGCGCTTTTCGGTGCGCTCGCTGCTCCTTCTATTCGCGCTATCGCCATTCGTGGCGACCGCGTGCGCCGGGGCCCAAACACCGACCGACGGCGCGCCGCCGCAGACCGTGCCGGAGGGCGCGACCAAGCTGGCGATCGAGCCGGTGGACGAGATCGTCAGCCACTTCTACTCCGGCAACGGGGAGCAGCGCAAGGAAATGAACCGCACCAAGGAAGATCTGTACAAGTTCGGGACAAAGCTGACAAGTACCCAACAGCCGCCGCCGGAGCCGCCA
>DAOWHI010000023.1 GCA_030641505.1 Gemmatimonadota bacterium
CCAGGCCGTCGACGGTACGGAATACCCGCTTCCCACATGTACGTATCAGCAGTCGAACGCGGTCCACGACGGTGTCGGGACTCGATGATCGACTGAAGGGCTGCGGACCCGACACCGTCGCGTGATCGCCAAGACGCAAGGAGAGCTGATTGTGCCGACGCGATTTCGACTCCATACAGCCGCACCGTTGCTCGCACTGCCTCTCATCCTGGGAGCGTGCGCCGCCCGAAGCCAGCTCTCGCCATCGCAATCCGCCCATCGTGTGGCCGGCGATCCGCACTCCGCAGTCGTCTCGACCGGCGGGGTGGAGATATTGACCAACACCGACGCCTGGTCGGGGGACCCACGACAATTCAACCGCGTGCTCCCGATCCTGGTCACGATCACCAACGATGGCGACGTACCGCTGCGGGTTCGCCACAGCGACTTCTCGCTGGTGACCTCGACCGGCGAGCGGGTTACCGCAACGTCGCCGTTCGATCTCGACATCGTCGAGGTGGAAGCATACGACACCCCGATCTACCCATACGCTGCATTGTCGCACGGTGGGCACTCTTCGTACGGCGTCAGCAGCTTCAGCCGCTTCGGGCACTATGGCCGATTTGGCCACTTCCGAGGATTCGGTGGATCTGGATACCCGTTTGGGGGTCTCTATTACTCCCCTTTCCGACGGATCGAGCTGCCGACGACCGACATGGTCGCCAAGTCACTGCCTGAACGGATCCTGGAGCCCGGCGAGCGAACCTCAGGATTCCTGTTTTTCAAAGAGTTCAGCCACGACTTCGAACACGTGGAGTTCGAGGTCGAATTGGTCAACGCCGAAACGCGAGATCGGTTGGCGACGCTGGGGATTCCGTTCACAGCCGACGGCGCGAGGGAGCCCGCTTCGCTACGCGGCCGGATGGTCGAGATCGAGGGCTCGGAGCCAACCGGCGCCGCGGCTCGTCAAATCGGTAACGATGGCGTGGGGGTCGACACCCCTGCTGCCAGAGAGTTCGACTACTAAACGTTTTCTGACGAATCCGATTCTCTACTCAAAGAGGTACCCGATGAATACGCGTGCGAAAACGATCGATTGGACGATGATAGACCGGATAAGGCGGACAATCTTCTGGAGTGCTGTCGGCCTAACGCTGCTAGTTGCTCAGACCGCCCGCGGCCAGACTGCCCCGGACCCGCAAATCGTCGCGGCAGCGGCCACGCTCGTCCCGATCGGTGACGTGCATTACGGCTTTCGTGGTGACGTCGTTCTGGTCGCGCTCACGACGCGGAAGTGCGCGCACTGCGACGAGGTCGGCGCCTGGACGCGCGATCAGTATGACATCCGCGGTGGACTCGGACTGGTGACCGTGAACGTCGATGCGCTCCCGGCCCAGAAGTGGGGCGATCCCTACTTGGTCGAAACGCTACGTGCCAACGGCCTGGCGTGGCCGGCCGAGACCGGCGAGCAGCTGAGGGCGTGGCGCGCCTCGGGGATCACCGATGATTGGCCCGCGATGCTCGTATTCGACCGTGACGGCGAGTTGCTCTACGCTGGCATCGGCGAAGGTGCATTGGGCGACGCGGGGGACGCGATTCGCAAGGCGGTCGACGCACCAGAAGCATACGTGGACGCGCCCATGCGCTCTGAGCCCAGCTACTAGGGGCGCGACCCTCTGCGCACGATCGGCCGCCCGCCGCGGCGCTCGATCTCGCTGAAACCGGCGTCCTCGAACATCGAGAGTGCGCCCGAGAACATGGCGGCGTTGTCCTTGCGGCCGCGCGAAGCATCGATCGGGTACCCCTCGACGTGCTTGGCGCCACGCCGCTTGGCGTACTTGATCGCCGCGTCCAGAAGGTCGGTCGCCACGCCGGTGCCGCGGTACCCCTTCTTGATGTAGAAGCAGACGATCGACCACACGGGTGCGTCGTCGACGCGCTTGAGCTTGGGGGAGCGCTCGAGCCGACCGAACTGCTCACGCGGGCCGAGCGAGACCCATCCGACGGGTTCGCCCTCCAGGTAGCCGAGAAGCCCGGGCACCTCGTCGTCGTCGACCAGCTTCTTGAACCGCTTCTTGAGTCCCTTACCGGCTTGCTCGCTGAATTCCTTGGACGTCACCCGCCACCACATGCACCAACAACCGGAGTAGGCACCCGAAGGGCCGAAGAGCTCCAGGAGATCGTCCCATCGGTCGGGGGTCAGCGGATGGACTTTGAGCTTGGCCACTCAGCTATGCGGGGTACGTCGGCTCCTCGATGCCCAGCACGCGATCTTTGAGCGCCGGGAAGGTCTCGCGCGTTTGGCGCACTGCATCCAGATCGATCTCGGCGCGCAGGATCCCCGGCTTCTCGTCGAGCTCGGCTACCTGCTCACCCCACGCGTCGTAAACGCCGGAGTGGCCGGCGTACGGGTGGGCTGACTGTTGGCCGGCGGCGTTGCACGCAACCAGCGCGGCCTGGTTCTCGATCGCTCGCGCCTTCAGCAGCGTGCGCCACGCGTCGACCCGTGGATACGGCCACGCGGAGACGATCAAGAAGAGTTCGACGCCTTTGTCTAGCTGTTTCCGGTAGATCTCCGGGAAACGCAAGTCGTAGCAGATTGAGAGTCCGACATTGATCCCGAGCGCCTCGAACGCGACCACGTCTTGCCCGGCGCTCAGAACGTCGGCTTCGCGCGCTTCCTGATAGGAGAAGAGGTGGATCTTGCGGTAAGCGGCCAGCCGAGTGCCGTCACGATCGTAGACGAGCGCCGTGTTGTACAAGTCGTCGCCGTCCCGCTCGACGATCGACCCAGCCGCTAGAAGGACACCTGCATCTTTGGCCAGCGCCGACATCGATTCGCCGATCGGACCATCCACCGGCTGGCTGATCTCCGCGTAGTGATCGAAGTCGAACCAGCCACGCAGCCACATCTCCGGGAGCAGCACGATATCGGCCCCGGCGTCGGCCTCTTCACGCACCATCGCCGATGCGCGTGCGATGCGTTCGTCGGTCGTCTCTTCGACGCCGACGTCGAGCTGTATGGTGGCCACGCGGACGCGGACAGGTGAAGGGGACGCGCTCATTCCGCCTCCAAACTAGCTCGAAAACAGCGAGCCCGTGCCGCCCTCTATCGCCAGCAAACGCCGCTTGTAGGGGACGCCGCCGCCGTATCCACCCAGCGAACCGTCGGTGCGCACCACTCGGTGGCACGGCACGACGATCGCTACCGGGTTGTGGTTGAGCGCGTTCCCAACCGCGCGAGCGGCCTTTGGCTTCCCGATCTGCCGAGCGACCTCGGCGTACGGCACGACCTGACCGAACGGAATCGTTTGCACGTACTCCAAGACCTGTTGCTCGAAGCCGGTCAACCGGGTCAGATCCACCGGCAACTCGAACAGTGAGCGTTCGCCGGCAAAGTACTCACACATCTGCTGTTCGGTTTGCGCCAGGCGCTCGGCGTCGTGAATCGCCGGTCGATCGGGGTAACGGGACTCGAGCTCGCGCACAAACGTGTCGGGGTCGGGCTGACGCCAGGACAACCGCGACAGCCCAGTGCCAGTAGCGGCCACGCTCATCATCCCGAACGGTGTCTCGAAGCGGTGCCAGTGTACCGCTTCCTCAGCGCTGCACGACTGGAGTCCTCCAAGGAGTGACGTGTACTCAGTGGCCTGATCTCGACACCCGCGACACTCACCCAGGTGCTCCGCGAGAGCCAGGTTCGCATTCTGTTCCAAGTCGCCAGTTACGAATGCGAGCACTTGCTCTTCGGAAACACGGCACGGCCCACTCGTCATCGCTCGTCCCCTTCCTCCCAAATGTCCAATAAACTGTTACGCAACTTCTTCATCCCGTGATGAACGTTTGCTCTAGCACTTTCGGTGGACGAGCCCAGCCGTTGTGCGATCGCCGGGTAGTCAAGCCCCTCGGCCCAACGCAACCAAACGGCCTCTCGCTGTTTTGCGGGGAGCTTGGCGCACTGTTCGCGCACACGCGCACGCGCACGCTCGTCGAGGCCCCAGAACCCGGCATCCGGCGGCTCCAGATCGCCAGCCGTCGCGTCGGGATCGATACCCTGCAGCGCGCGGCGACAAAACCGCTTGCGGGCGAGGCTGTCGAGAGCGGCGTTCGTCGCCACTCGATAGAGCCACG
>DAOWHI010000220.1 GCA_030641505.1 Gemmatimonadota bacterium
GCCGACTACGACGAAGCGGTCGAGATCTCCCGCGGCTGTCCGCACCTCCGTTACGGCGGGCGGATCGAGTTGCGCGAGGTCGACCCGCTCAACGACTGAGCGGTTCCGAGCCGATGATCGAGAATCCTCCGTCGGGTCGACGTGGCGCCGCACCGCCGGAAGTGAGGGGCTCCCTCGACCTCCTGTTCCGGCGCCGCGCCGGCCAACTAGCGGCGACCCTGACGAGGATTCTCGGCATCGAAAACCTCGATCTCGTCGATGACGTGGTGCAGGATGCGTTCATCCAGGCACTCCGGAAGTGGCCCTACACGGGCGTGCCTGAGAACCCGAGCGCTTGGGTTCTTCAGGTCGCCAAGAATCGCGCCGTCGACATCCTGCGCCGGCACGGCCGGTGGCAGGAGAAGCGCGACGAGCTCGAGCGCTCGATCCTGCCCCAGCTCGAAGCGGGCCGGGTCTTCTTTTCCGACGAGCTCGACGACGATCAGCTGCGCATGATGTTCGCCTGTTGCCACCCGGCGTTGTCGCGCGACGCGCAGGTTGCGCTCACCTTGAAAACGGTTGGCGGGTTCGGTGTCGACGAGATCGCGCGTGCGTTCTTGACTCACAAACCGACGATCGCCCAACGATTGGTACGCGCAAAAAGGACCCTGCGCGACAAACAAGCCTCACTCGAGATGCCAGCGACAGAAGACTTACCCGCACACATCGATTCGGTGTTGGAGGTCTTGTACCTCATGTTCAACGAAGGGTACAGCGCATCGGCCGGCGACGATCTGGTGCGTTCCGACCTGTGCGAAGAAGCGGTGCGGTTGGCCGAGCTGGTAGCGATGCATCCGGTGGTCGGCGGACCACGGGTTCACGCGCTTGCGGCGTTATTTCTGTTTCAAGCCGCCCGGTTGCCGGCCCGAGTCGACGCCGACGGCGAGCTGCTGCTGCTCGACCAACAGGATCGCTCGCTCTGGGATCGTGCGCTCTTGCGACGGGCGCTCGAGCACTTTTGGTTGGCCGCGCGTGGCAAAGAGGTCACCGCGTATCACTTACAGGCCGAGATCGCCAGTTACCACGCGCTGGCCGAGAGCTTCGAAGCGACCGACTGGGTAGAGATTCTTCGTCGCTACGACCAGCTGCTCGAACTCGACCCGTCACCCGTCGTGTCGCTCAACCGCGTCGTCGCACTGACCAAGGTTGAAGGTCCCGACGCCGGGCTGCTGGCGCTCGATGCGCTGCGCGAGGAACCGGTGCTCCAGACCTACTACCACTTGTTCGCGATCGAGGGCGACCTGCACTCTCGGCTGGGCCGGAAGCACGAAGCCAAGGCGGCTTTGTCGAAAGCGATATCGCTTGCTCGCAGCCAGCCCGTGCGGCGCTACCTTGAGCGTCGGGTGCGCGAGCTGGAAACCGAAGACACTGCTGCGAGCTTCGAGCTGGTCGATCTCGCGCCCCTCCGATCGTCTACCAATAGAGGATAAGGTGTTTCGATTCGCGCTCACCATGGGGCTCTTGCCCCTGTTACTGCCGTCGGACGTCAGCCGACCTGTGCCCGCCGTTCCCGATGTCATCCCCCAACTCATCGGTCAATGGGAGGGCGAAGGCGAGCTGTTCGGCCAGCCGGCCACGTTTTCGATGGTGTGGGAGTGGGAGCTCGACCAGCGGTTCGTCCGGCTGACGTTCGAAAATCGACTCATCGAGAACGGCCAACCGCGCACCGTGCTGCGTGCGATCGCTCACTACCGCGTTACCGACTCCGATCAACTCCACGGCACGTGGTTCGACACGCGCGGGGAGATCCTCGAGCTCAAGGCCACCGCAACCGACTCGACGCTCGTCACCCACTGGTTCGGGGAAACCGAGCAGGGTCGCACCACCTATCACATGACCGGAGAGGACACCGTCGAGGTCCACGACGACGTACTCGGGAACGAGGGATGGCGCCCGTTCGGGAAGGCCTCCTACCGCCAGGCTGAGGGCGACTAGCGCCCCCGGAACACCTGCCAATTGGTTGCCGCCGCGCC
>DAOWHI010000013.1 GCA_030641505.1 Gemmatimonadota bacterium
ACTTGGATCGTGCCGATGGCGTTCTCGAATCTATCGGTTACACCGAGCACGGTCGGCGCCATGCCAACGTCACGGCGTCGCGCGCCAAGGCGGTAGTCGAAGCCCTCGAGCGACCGGCCAGGCAGTGCGAGTTGGCCGGGATCGCCGCCTATCTCCACGACATCGGCAACATCGTGAATCGTGATCATCACGCGCAGTCCGGTGCGGCGATCGCCCACGGGTTGCTGCGCGAGGCCGGGCTATCGATCGAGGAAACGATCGAGGTCGTCACTGCGATCGGTCACCACCACGAGACTGATGGGGCGCCGGTCAGCGACATCGCGGCGGCGTTGATCCTGGCCGACAAGTCCGACGTTCATCGGTCGCGCGTCCGCGACAAGGCGATGATCCATTTGGATATCCACGACCGCGTCAACTACGCGGTCACCCGATCGTCGCTCAAGGTCGTCGGGCCACACGCCGCCAAAGAGCTGAAGGGTGAGCGCGGGAACGGCAACGACTCGGGCGGGGAGAACTCGGACTCCAGTACCACCACGCACGACGTGGCCCAGTTCACCGCGTCGGATTACGATGAGGGCGAGACCGGCGAAACGAAGCCCGCCATCACGTTGGCGCTGACGATTGATACCAAGATCTCGCCGATCATGGAGTACTTCGAGATCTTCCTGCCGCGAATGCTCCTATCGAATCGGGCCGCAGACAGGTTGGGGGCTGTTTACAAGCTCGTTATCAACGGAACCCCATTGATGTAGAGTCACCCCTTGAATTCCTGAGCCCCGCCGCACGGTATTACTAGCATGCACAAGCAGTGGAAGATCTGGGTCGGGTTCGCCATTTCGGTGGCGGCGATCGTCTATGTCGTGCGGGGGGTGCACTGGGACGAGGTCGGCTGGTCGCTGAGGCGAGCCGATCTCGGGCTTCTCATGTTCGTGTTCGTGGTAAACCCCGTCATCAACGTTGTCATGCGCGCCATCCGCTGGAAGATCCTGCTCAAGCCGTACGGCAACGTGCCGCTGGCGGGATGCGTTAGCGCCACCGCCATCGGGCTCATGGCGAACAACGTCTTACCGGTTCGGATCGGCGAATTCGTGCGCGCCTACGCGCTGAGTCGCCGCGAGAGAGTTCCCACCGGGACGGCGTTGGGGAGCATGTTCGTCGAGCGGATGCTCGACGGGTTCGCGCTGCTGACGATTCTGTTCTTCCTCACGCTGAGCTTTCCCTTTCCGGATTGGGTCGACACCGTCGTGCGGGTCACGCTCTACATCTTTGTCGGAGTTTTCATCTTCCAAGCGGTGCTCGCGTTTCATCCGCAGGCATTTATTCGAGCATCGAAATGGCTTACGCGCAACCTGTTCGGTGGTCGGTTCGAGGAATCGATAGAACGTGTACTGGTGACGTTCGCCGACGGATTCCAGCTCCTTCGCCGGCCCGTGCTGGTTGTGTTGAGCTTTGTGCTGGCGTTTGTCCAGTGGGTGCTGATCTCATCTGTCTATGTGCTGGGGTTGGAAGCGTTCGAGTTGGGGCGGGTCGGGTGGATCGGAGCGTTCTTTACCAGTTGCGTGGCTACCCTTGGCGTAGCCGCGCCCTCGGCGCCCGGCTTCGTGGGCACCTACCAGGCGCTCATCGTCAAGAGCCTCGAGGTATTCGCCGTCGATCGAACGACCGCGTTCTCGTTCTCGGCCGGTTTTCATGCCGTGACGTGGCTTGGGGTCACGCTGCTAGGGTTTTACTTCTTCTTCCGGGAAGGGTTGTCGTGGCGTGCGATCGAGCAGTCTGACGAAGAGATGGGGAAGGAGCTCGAAGCCGAGTACGAAGCGGTGATCGAGCCCGAGATCGAAGCCTCGGATCGATGATGTCGAGTGAGATCTGGCAGGCGCCTGCCAAGATCAATCTGTACCTGGAGATTACCGGACGCCGCGAGGAAGGCTACCGCACCGTCGATACCGCCTATCAATCGATCGATCTCTCAGACATCGTGGCTCTGAAGCCGGCGCAGTCGGGACTCGGGGTGACGTGTGAGGTGGTGGGGGAGTGGGCCGAGCACGTACCGCAGGGCGAAGAGAACCTGGCCACGCGCGCAGCACGGTTGATCGCTGCGCAGACCGGTCGCGAGCCGCGTGTCGCGATCACGATCGAGAAGCGGATCCCGGTCGGCGCCGGTCTCGGCGGTGGTTCGAGCGATGCGGCCGCTGTGTTGATCGCGCTGGCCCGCCGTTTCGCCGTACCCGACCCTGAGCACACGCTGATTGACGTCGCGCGCGAGTTGGGAGCCGACGTACCGTACTTTTTGCAGGGCGGAACGCGCCGGGGAACTGGAGTCGGTGAACAGCTGGACGCGATCGACCCGCCGGCCGAGCGTTGGGGGATTCTGGTCTATCCCGGCGTGCGGGTCTCGACCGGTTGGGCGTACGACGCGTACGACGCTGCGGGCACGGAGTCATCCGGCAACGCACTCGAGTCGGTCGTGGTCGAGAAGTATCCGGTTGTGGGTCAGGCTCTTGGGATTTTGCGGAGTGGACCTGCTGCGATTGCACAAATGTCGGGGAGCGGGAGCGCGGTGTTCGCGCTTTACAAAAGTGCCAGTGAGCGGGATTCGGACGTCGATCGCGTGAACAGCGGCGTCGGGGAGCTCGCCGATGCACGCGTCTGGCCCTTCGAGTTCGTCAGGCACGGTGTGCGGCAGCTAGCGGACTCGATCACCCCGGCCTAGAATTGCCACACCCGCCTATCGTTGGGCCCTAGTTTAATGGCAGAACATCGGCCTTTGGAGCCGAGAGTCCAGGTTCGAATCCTGGGGGCCCAACCAAGACTTAATCGAATTTATGGCAATCACTTACGGAT
>DAOWHI010000263.1 GCA_030641505.1 Gemmatimonadota bacterium
CGTTGCCGTCCATGATGATCGCCACGTGGCGCGGCAGATTCTCGTGCGCCAGCAGGCGGCTCACACCTCCATGACCTCCTTTTCTTTCCGCGCCCGCATCTCGTCGATGGATTGGATATGCCGGTCGGTGAGATCCTGCACCTGCTTGAGCTCACCGTGCATCTCGTCCTCGCTCATTTCCCCGGCTTTTTGTGACGCATGGATTCTCTTGTTCGCGTCGTGACGTATGTTGCGCACCGCGACCCTACCCTCCTCGGCGATCTTATGCGTAATCCGGACCAGGTCCTTGCGGCGTTCTTCCGTAAGCGCCGGTATCGGCAACCGGATGACTTTGCCGTCGTTAGAGGGTGTAAGTCCCAGATCGCTCACAAGCAGCGCCTTTTCGAGTGCCGTGATCTGCGACGGGTCGAACGGCGAAACGACCAGCAGGCGCGGCTCAGGAGCCGTAACGGTCGCCAATTGGTTGAGCGCCATCTGCTGTCCGTAGGCATCCACTTTTACGAGGTCGAGCAGGCTCGGTGCCGCCTTCCCAGTGCGTACCGTTGCCAACTCGTTGCGGATCGCCTCCACGGACTTGTCCATGTGGGCGCTGACGTCTTTAATCTCCGTCTTGTCCATAGCTATCCCTCGACGATTGAACCAACGCTTTCGCCTGACAGAATACGCCGCACGGCGCCGGCTTGATGAATGTTGAACACCACGATCGGCAAGTTGTTCTCCTTGCCCATCGTGATCGCGGTGCCGTCCATGACGCGTAGATCGCGCTCCAGAACCTCCCGGTAGGAGATCCGCTCGATGAACTCGGCATCTGGGTCCTCGCGTGGGTCAGCGGTGTAGATGCCGTCGACTTTGGTGGCCTTGAGAATCGCCTCCGCCCCTATCTCAATCGCCCGCAGAACAGCCGTCGTGTCCGTGCTGAAATAGGGGTTGCCGGTCCCGCCGGCCAACAGGATCACCCGGCCGCGTTCGAGATGTCGGACCGCACGCCGACGGATGTAAGGCTCGGCCACCTGATCCATCCGAATCGCGGTTAATAGTCGAGTTTCCAACCCTTTGCGCTCAAGCTGATCCTGCAGCGCCATGGCATTGATTACCGTCGACAACATCCCCATGTAGTCGGCGGCGACACGATCGATGCCGCCCTCACTCGCGGTCGCCCCGCGGAGGATGTTCCCGCCACCGACCACCAATCCAAGCTCCACACCGGTGTCGGAAATCGCCAGAATCTCATCGCTCAACGCTTCGATGACCGGCGGGTTGATGCCAAACCCGCGCTCGCCCGCCAAAACCTCGCCTGAGAGTTTGAGAACGATGCGCCGATAGCGGAGTGGTGAGTTCACCAGGACTTGCGCCTAGACGCCGATCTCGTAGCGCGCAAAGCGTTGCACAACGATGTTCTCGCCGAGCCGCTGGATCGCTTCCGCGATGACATCCGACACCTTCCGATCCGGGTCCTTGACGAAGGCCTGTTCGACCAAGCATATCTCGGCGTACCATTTCTCGAGCCGGCCGGTGGCGATCTTCTCCACGATATCCGCCGGCTTGCTTGATTCCTTCGCCTGCTGACGGTAAATCGCCGCTTCTCGCTCGACCACTTCAGAATCGAGGCCCTCACGATCTACGGCCAGCGGCCTCGCAGCCGCCACCTGCATCGCCAGCGATCGCACCAGCTCCTGAAAATCATCGGTCTTGGCTACGAAGTCGGTCTCGCAGTTCACCTCGATCAGCACGCCGATCTTCCCGCCCAGGTGAACGTACGATCCGACCAGCCCTTCGCTGGCCGTTCGAGCCGCCCTGGCGGCAGCCTTCGCTTGCCCGCGGGTTCGTAGCAGATCGATGGCCTGCTCCAGGTCGCCCTGCGATTCCTCGAGTGCCTTCTTGCAATCCATCATTCCAACCCCAGTTCGATGCCGGAGTTCTTGAACCTGTGACGCCATAACCGTTGCCATGATCACCTCTTAGTATCGTTTATTCACTCGCCGAGGGGATGCTCTCGCCCTCGACTGGCAGCCGTGCACGCGGTCGAGCCGGGTGCTTGATCGGCGGCGGAGCCGTCGGGTCCTCCTCTTTTTTGGGCGGCGCCTCGGCCTCTTTTTCGACTTCCTCCTCCTTGACCAATCGCTGCTGAGCCTCGATGATCGAATCAGCGATCTGTCCAGTGATGAGTCGAACCGATTTGATCGCGTCGTCGTTACCGGCGATCGGGATCGTAATCGGATCGGGATCAGCATTCGTGTCGACAATCGCGATCAGCGGCAGGCCGAGCTTGTTGGCTTCGTTCACCGCGATCTGTTCCTTCTTTGCATCGACGACGAACATCGCACCCGGTAGCTCTTCCATATCAGCGATCCCGCCCAGGTTGCGGTACAGCTTATCGTACTCGCGCTCGATCGAAATGACTTCCTTCTTCGGCAAAAGATCGAACGTACCATCTTCTCGCTGCCGCTCGATATCCTTTAACCGTTTCAGGTTCTTCTTGATCGTCCTGAAGTTCGTTAGGGTTCCGCCAAGCCAGCGGTTTGTTACGTAAAATTGCCCGCTTCGCTCGGCTTCCTCCCGTACGATGTGCTTCAGCTGACGTTTGGTGCAGACGAACAGAATCTTCTTTCCCTGGCCAACAAGTTCCGCCGACAACTCCTTGGCGCGATTGAGCTGCCGTAGCGTCTTGTTGAGATCAATGATGTAGATGCCGTTGCGTTCGGCAAAAATGAACTTCCGCATTTTGGGGTTCCAACGGCGCGTCTGGTGGCCGAAGTGAACCCCTGCCTCGAGTAGCACACGCAATTCTTTGGGGACCGCCATGGGTGGGGTGTACCTCCTGTTCGGGTTATCCCTCCACCAGGTTCATCGAAGTCCGCCTATCCGGCTATCGCCGGACACCCACGGATCTCTCCCCCGGTGTGTAGTTTTTCGTGCCGTGTTTCCGTGCTCGAACTGTCGCTCTTACCCTGTCAAACGAAAGACGCCGCCGCGAATCCGCCCTACCGCTTCGAGAACTGGAACCGTTTCCGCGCTTTTGGGCGACCGTACTTCTTCCGCTCCACCATGCGCGGGTCCCGCGTCAACAGTCCCGCCGCCTTCAGCGGGCCCCTAAGCTCTTCGTCGGTCACCACGAGCGCGCGAGCAAGACCCAACTGTATCGCCCCGGCCTGACCTGTCGGCCCACCGCCGCGTACGTTGACAACGACATCAAAACTGTCTTCCGCTTTGCCGACCTCGAGCGGCTGGCGGCACTGCTGCGCATGAAGCGGCCGCGGGAAGTAGCCATCGAGCGGGCGTCCGTTGATTTGCCAGCTTCCCTTGCCCGGCCGCAGATAAACGCGCGCCACCGCTGTCTTCCGTCGACCTACACCAACTGCTTGTTTCACCATCTGTTATCCGCCTGTTATCTGTGTCTGTGGCGGCCAGTTGTCGAGATCAATAGCCACCGGTTGTTGAGCTGCGTGCGGGTGATCTGAGCCGGCATACACGCGCAGCTTCTTGTACATCGCTCGTCCAAGCTTGCCCTTTGGCAACATCCCTCGGACGGCGTCCTCGATCACGCGCTCGGGGTGTCGCTCTAAAACCCGTTTGATCGGCTCTTGCTTGAGCCCTCCCGGGTATCCCGAATGCCGATAGTACGTCTTCTGGTCCATCTTCCGACCCGTCAGCGCAACCTTCTCGGCGTTGATGACGAGCACGTGGTCGCCGGTGTCAAGATGCGGTGTGTACGTCGGCTTGTGTTTGCCACGGAGGATCTGCGCCACCCGGCTCGCGAACCGGCCGAGCGTCTGATCCTCGGCATCTACCAGGTACCACCGCCTGGTGATCTGATCGGGTGTCACGACATGTGTCTTCATGGCTTCTCCCATCCACACCGGGGGTTCCGGTGGGGACGTCGAATACATACGAATACAGCTTTATAACTTAGAAAAACTCTCATGATCGGTCAAGATCGAAGTACGTTCAACGACATCTCGTAGGGCGGCTCCAGAAACCCAGCATCGGTAAAGAACCCGGTCACGTACTTGGCTGGCGTCACATCAAATGCCGGGCTATAGACCTTGACGCCAGCCGGCGCGGTCATGGCACCGAAACCATGGGTTACCTCCTCAGAGGCCCGCTCTTCGATTGGAATCTCGGCCCCGGTCGGAGTATCGAAATCGAACGTCGTTCTCGGTGCCGCCACGTAGAACGGGATCCCATGCTCTTTCGCCAGGATCGCCACCCCGTAAGTGCCGATCTTGTTAGCGGTGTCACCGTTTGCGGCGACCCGATCGGCGCCCACGATCACCATATCGATATCACCCTTGGCCATCGTCGCCGCCGTCATGTCATCGCAGATCAACGTGACATCGACCCCGCTCTCCATCAACTCCCAGGTCGTAAGCCGGCTTCCCTGCAGCAGCGGGCGGGTCTCGTCAGCAAACACCCGGACATTCTTGCCTTGTTCGTGCGCGACATATGCGCATGCCAGCGCAGTACCGTACCCTGACGTCGCCAGGCCACCGGCGTTGCAGTGTGTCAGAATACCCGCGCTCTGGTGGATCACATGCTGCGCGGACTCCCCGATCTTGCGACACATCTCACGATCCTCCTCGAGGATCGTCAATGCCTCTTGCTCGAGACGTTCCCACAAGGCCTGAGTCGCCATCGTGCGGTGCTGATCGGCCACTCTACGCATCCGATCGATTGCCCACTTGAGGTTGACCGCCGTGGGACGCGCGACCTCCAACTGGCCGGTGTACTCATCGAATCGTTCTCGGAAACTCTCCGGGGGGTCGTCTCTGTGAGGCGCCAACGCGGCAACCAACCCCATCGCCCCAGCGATACCGATCGCGGGGGCACCACGGATTCTCAAGCTCTGGATCGCCTCGACCATCTCCGGGACCGTGCGGATCTCGATCTCGACCTTCTCGACCGGCAAGAGGGTTTGGTCGATCATCCGGACGTGGCTACCCTCCCAGGCGATTGTCTCCACCGGCATGGTTCGCTTCCTGGATTGAAGAAAAGATCAGTGCGAGCGGGTGGGCGCGCCTACCAAACGCAGCAACCCGGGCGCGCGGTATTCCCAGCCCACCTCCTTGAGGAGGTCGAGCAGCCGAGTCACCGGCAGCCCCATCACGTTAAAGTAGCAACCGTCTACTCGCCTCACCAGCGCGGCCCCGAGTCCCTGGATCCCGTATGCGCCAGCCTTGTCCAACGGCTCACCGGTGGCTACGTAATCGGCGATCTCTTCGATGTCGAGATCACGGAAGTGAACTCCGGTCTTCTCGGCACCGCTGACTGGCACGCCAGCCGGTCCGACCACGGCAACGCCGGTGCACACTACATGGTCGCGCCCCGCCAATTTGGAGAGCATCGCCCGCGCACCGTCCGCATCAACCGGTTTCTCGAGCACGACGTCATCGAGTATAACCACCGTATCGGCGGCCATGACCAACGCATCCGGCCGCGTCACCGCCACCTCGTCGCGCTTGGCGCGGGCGGTTCGCTCGGCAAACGCCACCGGGTCTTCGCCATGCCGCCAGGGCTGTTCGGTTCCCGGAGCGGCAGCCACGACCTCGAACTGGAACCCGATCGTCTCCAGAACCTGCTTTCGACGTGGGCTGGACGACGCCAAGACGAGGGGTGGGGTCAGTGGTCGACCCACTTCTCTCACCGCTCCAGCCACAGTGTGACCGGTCCATCGTTGACGAGCCGGACCCGCATCCGAGCTCCAAACTGACCGGTCGCAACGCGGCCCGGCAGCTCAGCCTCACACCGCTCGCAGAAGCGCTGGTACAGCGCCTGAGCATCGGTGTAGGACGCAGCTCCGGTAAAGTCCGGTCGGCGTCCTTTTCGGGTGTCGGCATACAGCGTGAACTGGCTCACTACCAGCAAGCCGGCGTCGATATCTCGAAGCGAGCGATCCATCTCGCCGCCGTCATCGGGAAACACTCGCAAGTTGGCGATCTTGGCCGCCATCCAGTCGAGTGCGGCGGGTGTTTCGGTTGGCGCAAAGCCGACCAGCGCGACCAGCCCCAGGCCGATCAGGCCCGATTCGTGGACATCGCCAACGTCGTCAACGACTTCGACCGATGCCTCGGTCACTCGCTGGAGCAAAACCCGCATGCCGAGACTCTAGCGCCCACTCCGAGTGCGCGTCAGTCATCGCTTTCGTCGTCTAGGCTCTCATCCAGTGAACTCAACTCGAGTTGAGGCGTCTCTTGCCAACCGCCATCGGGGGCGTATGCTTGGGCCGCGCCGTGACGGTACACGAGCTCACCGCCTGAGTGGCCAACCCGCCACCCAGCCACCAGCACCACCATCGCGACAACTACGCTGACGATCCGCGCCGAGCTTCCGACGGCTCCTGGGGCGATCCCGGCCGCCGCCACCACGAGCGCCGCCCAAGTCAGCAACAGGAACAGCTCGGCGGCTTCCTCGTGTGTTTCCAGCGCAGTCTCGGCAACGACTTCCTCGACCCTCTCCTCTTGCTGCTCTCCGCTTTGGACGGTCAACCAGGAGGCCACGGTGAGAGCGCTGGCAAGCGCCACAACGAGCCCCCAAGCCCGCGTTCGCACGACGCCGGTTCGTAATGCCCACAGGACAGCGATAGCGACGATCGGTAACAACACCGCAAAGACGATCGGAAAGTGAACCAGCGCTGGGTGAAGCGGGTCCGGTAACATGGCGTTATCCTCCCCTCCAGGAGATTGGCTCGAGTGTCGAACTAATTGTGGCACGTCCGTGTGAAGGGCACAATCCGGCATCCGACTCGTTTCGCTGGCCACGATCGTGGATCGAACAAATGACGGAGGTCATTCGCCTGCGCATGGATCCGCTCGATCATCCCCGACTCCCCCAGTTGATCGTCGGCCTATTGGTTGTGATCGTCGTAGGCGGAATCGTCGATCTCGTTTTCGACAACCCCGACTCGTGGATCTCGCCACACGTGGGCTTCGAGGTCTTGTTGATCGTCGCCAGCTTGAGTCTTGCCGTCTACCTCTGGCGGGGATGGGTGGGTGCTTCTCGAACCCTCGCCGAGACTCGTGAGGCGCTCGCAAGGCGCAAGGTCGAGCGAGACGCCTGGCATCGGCGAGCACAGGGCTTCTTGGACGGTTTGGGTGGAGAGATCGACCGCCAGTTTCGAGCTTGGGGCCTGACTCCGTCAGAGAGCCAAGTGGCTCTGTTGTTGATAAAAGGACTCAGCCACAAGGAGATCGCAGCGGCAACCAGCCGCGGCGAGCGCACCGCGCGACAACACGCCGTCGCCGCCTACCGCAAGGCGAGCGTGTCCGGTCGGGCGGAACTAGCGGCGTTTTTTCTCGAAGACTTGATGTTGCCGCCCGACGAGGGCGACTAACTACTCGACGGTAACGGCCTTTGCCAGGTTGCGCGGTTTGTCAACGTCACAGCCCCTGAGAACTGCGATGTGGTAGGCCAGCAACTGAAGCGGAACGACGTTTAGGATCGGCGTCAGCATGACGTCGATCTCGGGCACTTCGATTATGTGCTCGGCGATTCGAGCGACATCGTTGTCGCCCTCGGTCACGACCGCTAGGATTCGCCCTTGGCGCGCGTGCACTTCCTCGAGGTTTGAAAGCACCTTCGGATACACACTGTCCCGCGTGGCGATCGCCACGCACGGCATGTTCTCGTCGATCAGCGCGATGGGACCGTGCTTCATCTCCGCCGCTGGGTACCCCTCGGCGTGGATGTATGAGATTTCCTTGAGCTTGAGCGCACCCTCCAGCGCGACCGGAAAATTGAGCCCGCGACCGAGATAAAGGAAGTTGACGGCGTCCGCGTACTGAGTGGCGATCTGCTGGATCTCACTACTTCGCTCCAGCACCTGCTGGACAAGGTCCGGTAGTTCCTCAAGCGCCCGCGCCAACTCCCGGCCACGCTCGACCGACAAGTGTTTTCGGCGCCCGATGTAGAGCGTCAGCAGCATTAGTGCGGTCAGCTGGCAAGTGAAAGCCTTGGTCGACGCAACACCGATCTCTGGGCCGGCGTGAATGTAGATGCCGCCGTCCGACTCACGTGGAATCATCGAGCCTACCACGTTCACGATCCCCATCGCCTTCGCGCCGCGGCGCTTGCCCTCCTTGAGTGCCGCCAGCGTATCCGCGGTCTCGCCCGATTGACTGATCGCGAACAACAGCGTGCGTTCATCAATCACCGGGTTGCGGTACCGGAACTCGCTTGCGTACTCGACCTCCACCGGCAACCGGGTCGCTTCCTCGAGGTAGTGCTCGCCGACCAACGCCGCATGCCACGAGGTGCCACATGCTGTCAGCACGATGCGGTTAAACTCGGCTAGCGATTCGTCGATGACTTCGAGACCGCCCAGCATCGCTGTCCCCTCGGACGTCACGAGCCTGCCCCGCAGTGAGTTGATAATCGCCTCCGGCTGCTCGAAGATCTCCTTGAGCATGTAGTGGGGATAGCCACCCTTTTCAATCTTCTTCAGGTCCCACGCAATCTCGTCTACCGCTTTGTCGACGTGCGTATTCTTGAGGTCGGAAACGCGGTACCCATCGCGTGACAACTCGACCATGTTGCCGTCGTCCAGATAGATCACTTTGCGCGTGTGGCCCACGATCGCGGCTGCATCCGACGCGACGAAGAGGTCCTCGTTACCAAGCCCCACCAAGAGCGGACTACCCATACGGGCGGCGACGATGTCGTCTGGATGGTCGAGCGAAACCACCGCCAACCCGTACGTCCCTTCGACGTGCCTCAGCGCCGCCCGCACCGCCTCACTCAGATTATCGGTCAGCTGCTCCTCGATCAGGTGAGCCAGGACTTCTGTGTCGGTCTCGCTTCGGAACGTGTGACCGCGCTCGATCAGGTTTTGACGTAGCGGTGTCGCGTTCTCGATGATTCCGTTATGGACGACCGCAACACGTCCCTTGCAACACGTGTGGGGGTGAGCGTTGGCTTCCGTGGGGCGGCCGTGGGTCGCCCATCGGGTGTGTGCGATGCCGATCGTGCCCGCTGGCGGAGCCGAGCTAACGAGCTTGTCAAGCTCGACGATCCTGCCCGGCAGCTTGGCCAAGTGCAGCCCATCGCCGTTGATGATCGCCAGGCCCGACGAGTCGTATCCGCGGTACTCCATCCGATGGAGTCCCTCCAACAAGATGGGGGCCGCCTCACGCGTTCCGATGTATCCGATGATTCCGCACATGGTGGTGTAAATCTAACTGAGGAAAGGCGATACAGCCAGGAGGGTCACGGGTCACCGGCCAAGTCTCGGGCCTGTTTGGCGAGTTCTTTCGCGCGCATCGCATCCGGCGCCTCAGCGATCACTCGGACCACGGGCTCGGTACCCGACTGGCGAAGCTGGACCCACTCTTGTCGCTCAGGCCATATGAGCTTGAGACCGTCCGTCTGGTCCTGCTCGGCGCCCTCGAAAGCAACCGCCGCGCGCTCCAGCAACCGGCGGGCATGTACCCCGGACAGCCAGACTTTCGTCTTGTGGATCGTGTACTCGGGGAAGCGCTCCACGACCTCGGACAGCGACCGCCCCGTTCGCGCCAGGTAGGAGAGAATCAGCGCCATGGCGACTGACGCATCGCGCGTCAAGTGAAGCGGCGGGTAGATCACGCCACCGTTCCCCTCGCCGCCAATTGGGCTCTCGATCTCGGCCATTCTGAGGGCCACGTTGACCTCACCAACCGGCGTCCGCTCAACCGTTGCTCCATGAATCTCGGCGGCGCGATCGACAATCTGACTCGTGGAAACGTTGGTGACGACCGGGCGTGGCAGCTGGCCGTCGACGGCGAGCTCCCCAAGGACATAATCAACCGTCAACGCCAGCGTCATGTCCTCGCCAACCGGTGCACCGGTTTCGTCGACCAACGCCAGCCGATCGCCATCCGGATCGATCGCGAATCCCAGGTCTGCATCGGTGTCTCGGACGCGCGCGCTTAGCTCGCCCAGGTTCGCAGCCACCGGCTCCGGCTCCCGAGGGAACCACCCGGTGGGCTGGAGGTGGAGGCCATCGATGCTCACGCCGAGTGCGTCGAGCAGGGGTCGCGCAGCTTGCCCCCCGGCGCCTGCGCAACCGTCGACGACGACCTTGAAGCCGCGATCCCACACCGCCTTGGTGTCGACCAACGGGTCGGCCAGGATCGCCTTGATATGGGCGCGGGTTGCGCCCTCGCGCGCGGTGATCGACCCGAGCTCGTCCCATGCTACGAACGGGATGCGATCTCTCTCAACGCATGCACGCACTTTCTCGGCCTCGTCGGGGGTCAAGAACATCCCTTTTTCTGAAGCCAGCTTGAGCGCATTCCACTCGGCCGGGTTGTGGCTTGCGGTGACCGCGATCCCGCCGGCGGCTCCCTCACGTTCGATCGCCAGCAGAATCGTCGGCGTACAGGCCAGCCCGATGTCGATCACGTCGCACCCAACGCTTTGTAGTCCTGCCATCGCCGCGGTTTGAAGCATCGGGCCACTGACCCTCGAGTCACGCCCCACGACGATCGTATTCCGCCCGGTAGCCGCCCGTCGCTCGGCGCCGTGCGCAGCCGCGTACCGCGCCACGACGTCGGGTGTCAGACCCTGTCCGACGATACCCCGGATGCCGGACACGCTGATAATCAGGGAATCGCTCGTCATCGCTTCAAAGATAGCGGTTTGGATCACTATCATGGACTCTGTATCTTCGCCGCGCGGAGCTTCCTCTAACCCAATGAGAAACTGATACATGGCTGACCCAACGTCCGCGCCCTACTGCTCGTCGCCGGCGAGCCCATACCGCGTTCCTTTCGACGGGAGTTTCGAACTGGCTCGCGCACCTTCCAGTCCACCAGACGACGCGCCGGAACGCAAACAGCGAAAGAAACAGCTGGGGCAAGCGGTCGATGAGCTCTCCGAGCTCCAGCGGGTGCTCTACGCCGATGATCGATATGCGGTTCTCTGCGTATTCCAGGCCATGGATGCAGCCGGTAAGGACTCGACGATCCGAGCGGTGACAACCGGGGTCAACCCGGCCGGCTTTCAGGTCTTCTCGTTCAAAGCGCCGTCGAGGGGTGAGCTCGATCACGACTTCCTGTGGCGAAGCGCCATTCGCCTTCCCGAGCGAGGTCGCATCGGGATCTTCAATCGCAGCTACTACGAAGAAGTGCTCGTCGTACGGGTCCACTCCGGCTTCCTCGACAGCCAGCGGTTGCCACATCGACCCGATGATGATGCGCTATGGGCGGAACGCTATGCGTCGATTCGTGATCACGAGCACCACTTGACGAAGAATGGAACGGTGATTCTCAAGTTCTGGCTCAACGTCTCGCGCGAGGAACAAGCGCGCCGGTTTCTCAGGCGGATCGATCGACCCGACAAGAACTGGAAGTTCTCGAGCGGCGACATCATGGAGCGACGACACTGGGACGATTACATGTTGGCCTACCAGGAAGCCCTGAACGCGACCTCCCGACCGTGGGCCCCCTGGTACGCGATTCCCGCCGATGACAAACCGTATATGCGCTGGCGCGTCGCACAGATCATCCGTGATCAGCTCTTGGCACTCGATCTGCGCTACCCCTCGCTCCCGGATGAGGAGCGCGCCAAGGTCGTCGAGCTCAGGCGAGAGCTGGAGGCCGAGATCTGACGCCTGGCGAGCGTCTCGAGTTCGTCCTCGATGTCCGTCGATTCGGCAGTTTCTGGATACGATCAATCTCTCACAGCGACCATCCGTCAAACGCGAGCCCAGTAAGCGCCCTTAGCTCTCGAACATCATCGCGCAGCCGATCTTCAAGCCGTTGTCTCATATGATCTGATAGAGTCGGCCGGGACACCGGTTCTGCCTCGTACAACAGTCCGTCGATGGACACCCTGTTGCGCAATCGCTGTACGCGATGTCGTCCCAGCTTCCTTCTCGCGAACTGGCCAACAGCAGTCACCCGTCGTTTGCGCGACGATGGGTGTTCTACTCGTTGGAAGCGAGGCGACACAAAAGAAGTCTCCACGTTCAAAAAGTCGAAGATCCCACGCATCGTGCGCTCAGAGTGTGCCTTGAGCTGTTCAAGCGTCGTTACGTGAATCTGGGATAACGGATAGCACTCGAGGTAGGCCGACAGTTGCTTATGATAGAGGCTCGGCTCGACGAAGTGACTGTGCTCGATATCGTCGAGAGCATCTTCGAGGGTTCGCTTCTCCACCCGGCTCGCCCATTCGTGCACATAGTGGGAAACCACGCGCTCGACCGGATCCCGGAGGATATAGAGGAGCCTGGCGTCGGGAATAGCGTGACAGATCCGTTCCGGCACGCGTTGGTAGAAACGGCATTTCGTGTAGCTCGGCGAGGTTTCACCGCGCACGGGCGCGTCGGCGGGGAATCGCGAGCGGTACCACTTTATATCTCGCGCGTTCAACTCCCGCCCTTGAGCAAGAAAGAAATCGAGCTCTTTCGGGCGGGACATCACCACTTGCGGGTGCAGATCGAGATACCAATGAAGGCTCGTCGTCCCGCACTTCATCGCCCCAATCACGATGAGGTTCGGCAACGCTCCAGGATCGTACCGAACCGGTCGATAACGAGGCATTTCAGGCCTAGCGGATCGCCGCCGCGGGGCCCTGTTACGCAGGGTCGGATGTCTCCGCGGGATCCTCACGAACGATGACCGTTCCCTCGACAGGAGTAATCTCGTCAGCCGGTAAACCCGCCCGTTGGGCATGCTCCCGAACCGCCTCCTCCGAGATCGCCTGGTAGATGCAGACTGTGCCCAAGTTGCCGTCCTCTTCCTGAACGACGTACGACCGAATCCAGCGCACCTGGTCCGACATCTCCTCATCGCCCACACGGCGGGAGCGACCCGCGGCCTCTTCGAGCTCCTCAGGCGTTGCCCATGCTTTCCGTCGACGAATTACATAGGTGTTCATTGCAATCCCCTTTTCTTGCGGCCGCAGGGCTTCACCTACGCCGGGCTCATTTCAACCGAATGATCTCCTCTTCGGCGAATATAGGACCCCCTTCGATTCCGAGCGCCGACTCGGTATACAGTTCGGGGGGCACGCTGATGTCGGCGAGGTATAGCTCGCCGACGAAGGCGTCAACGCCGGTCGCACGCAAACCCCGCTTCGGGAGCGCCAACGTCAGCGTCGCGTCTGCCCGCACGGCGGGCTCAAACACCGTTCCTGTGGCCGCGTCCACGCCGGATGGGACATCCAATGTGAGGATCGGCGCCGGGCTCGCGTTTGCCCAGTCGATCAGCCTTGCACTACCGCCGCGTGGTGCACCCTTCAGGCTGTAGCTGATGACGCCGTCTAGAATCAGAACTGGCTCCAGATCATC
>DAOWHI010000127.1 GCA_030641505.1 Gemmatimonadota bacterium
AACAATCAAGGCTGCCAAAGTAGCACCAAAGGTAGCCGTCTCAGCTCTCGATTACCAGCATCATCGTCCGATAGTCGAAAACGAGTCGCTTTCCGCGAAAGAACGGAAAACCCAGAATGCCATGGGCGGCCACGCCCCAAGGGTAGCCGACCGGCAAATCGATCAAGATCGCTCGCAGGGCCTCGCCCGTATGGTCCCCCGCCGAAGCCATGAAGCTATCCGGATCGACGCGCAAGACGCTCGCCGTTCGCCGGCCGATCAGGATGTCGCTCGCACCGGTGTCGATGATGAACGGCAAGCTTCGGGCCCCGTCCAGGCTGACCGGGATCAGCGGCCAAACCCCATTGGCATCGAACGTGAACGGGACAACGGCCTTTCTGAGTCGGGTGGTTCGTTCGGCGTAGGGCTGGCTTTCGGCATCGTTGCGGCGCAGCTCGATCCGCCGGTGGGCGTAATCCAACACCACGACGAAGTCGCGAAACAGAAGCGCCGGATTCAGGACCCCGGCGATGTAGTATTCGCCCTGACCGCGCAGGTTCAGCGCCGCAAAATCCCCGACCGCGACCGGCACTCGCTTCACCAACAAACTGCCGAGTCGGAGGCTGTCCAGGATCGCGTATCCGCCTGGTGATGGCCGGTATGGACCACGAAGGCTACCACCGGGCAGGATCGTCCCCACGCCGATCGACTGCGCGTACTCGAGATCGATGACATTGCGCTCAGCGCCGGTATCAAGCAGTACATACGCCGGCTCCCGACCGTTGATCGAAACCGCCAGATAGGGGATCTCGTCCCCGGGTTTCAGATCGAAATTGAGTTGAACACGGCTTACCCGCTCATCGATTCGGTTGGCCGGCTCGTCCCCAATCTGGCGGTAGAAGCGGAGCAACCGACGATACCCCTCAGCGTGTGACCCGTCTGGCGCCAGATCGAGGTAGTCGTCAAGCGCCTCCGCCGCGGTCTCGTAGTCACCCCATACCTCAGCCCATCGGGCCAATCCAAGCGCGAACATGGGCCGCGGCGATAACCCGTACGCCCGCTGGGCGTGCTGACGAGCAGAGATTGGGTCGTTCTCGGCGATCGCGACCAGCGCCGTGCCCCAGTGGGCGTCGGGGCTCTGAGGATCGAGCCCGATCGCGCGATCGAGCGCGTCGCGTGCGAGCTCGAGCTCGCCCAATCGATACCGCGCCAATCCCAACAGCATCCAGAGTCGTGCATCATCATCGACCACGTTGATGCCACGCTCGGCTTCAGCGGCGGCTGCGTACGGATCGCCGGCTTCGAGGTACGCACGGGCCAGACCGCGACGCAGCGTCACTCTTTCGGCGCTGCGATCATCCGCAGGGTCGCCGTACACCAGCGTCAGACCGAGTAACCCCTCCGCGCGACGATAGTCGTCGATCGCACGATCCGGGTCACCAGATTCGAGGGCTGCCGTGGCGGTGCCCAACGCGGCGACAAGCGAGTCAGCCAGCGCATCGGGTTCCTGTGCGACACCTGGAGCGATCGAGATCGCGATCGTGGCCAGCCCAAACAACACGCCAACCATCCGGTTCCTGGTCACGCTCAGCGACTCTCCGGGACGAGCGGCAGGATTTCGGCCAACTTGCCGGCGGCTGCAAAGACGAGCCCCGACAGGAGTTGCTGGAAGGGCACTTCCTGGGTGCCGGTCGGGGGTGAGAAGTTGAAGAAGTCCGGTGCCACCCTCGGGTCCCAGTCGACGTTTACGTCGCTCGTGATTTCGCCCCTATCGGCAACCCGGCTGACGACATGGATCTGCTCCACGCGCCCAACATCATCGTAGCGCAGTGACGCGGTCACCTGTATGTCGTGTTCACGTTCCAGGTAGGCCTCGATGCGTGTCGGACGCGGGCTGGCACCGTACTGGAACTCGATCCGGGTGTCCTTTCGGCCTGGTCGCACCAGCTCGACGCGACGCGGCAGGTGCGTGACCGCATCGATCCAGAACGTGGCGGTCGTGCCGGGCTCAGGCGTGTCCTCGATTCGGTGCGTGAGCGCTCCGCCGACCGTCTCCTCGCCCACGTAGCGCAGCGCACCGTAGCCCTGATCGAGACGCCGCCTCGTCTCGGTCAATTGACTGCTCAGCCCATCCCCGAACCCTTCCGCGGGGGCCAGAATCCCGGCGGGCTGGCGGGCGAACTGCTCCAGATCGGGGGCATGGAGCGCCATCTGTTCGCGATCGACGTAGAGCGTCACGGGGCCGACGTCGCCGCCGGCGTCCAACCGCCATCGCCGAGCGGCGCGATCCATGACGAAGTTGGATGTGATCCCAATCGATGTTGGGCTTTTGCCGCGAGCGTTTATCGCCGCCCGAACGCGCTGGGCACGATCGTAGTGCGCTAGAGCCCATCCCGATTCGATCGCATCCAGCGCCTCGCGCGCGACCTCGATCGCCCGATCGTCAGAACCAGCACCCTGCTGAGCTGCGACCCCTGTCGGGGTGGCAACCAGCAGCGAGGCCACTATGGCCGCCGCCCGGTGTCTGCGACCAAAGGTGGATACGAAATGTTGTCTTAGCATGAGGATACTACGGCCGATCGGACGCAAAGTTCCGGCGCCACCCCGCGACAAGCGTCACTGCGTTTTAATGATCGTCACCTGAAGCTCGGAGCTTTGTTGGCCGCTCACGAGAATCGGGAACGTGCCCGATTCGTTGGCGCCGACGTCGTAGTACGCGGCACCGGTCCCGCGAATGACCTCCGTCATCGTGGCCCCGTTTGTAGTCAGGACCTTGAGCAGAACATCCAGGTACGGACCCAACGGCGGGTCGAACCCGGGCGCAGCCAGCGCATATTCGTTGCGGAGATTCAAGTTCGAGAAGTTGAAGTTGGGGTCATTGGAGATCCCCTGCCCATCTAGGACCAGCGCCGCATAGAACTGGTGTAGCAGAAACTGGAACGACGTATTCGCGGCCTGCTCGACGTTGGGAATGCTGATGAAGTTGGTTTGAACCAAGTCGCCGACGATGCCGGGGCCAAACCGATCGACCAGGTACATGATCAGTAGCCATGCGCCGCCGCGGCGCTCCAGCGAGTCGTCATCGGGAGCGTTTGTGCCGACCAGTATCGCGGCACTCGGAACCTCCAGGAACAGCGCCGAGCGGAGCCGGTTCTGCAGGTTGAAGTTGTTGAGCGTTTCCGCGTAGTGGGCCAGCCCCTCGTCCAACCACACATCCTCGGCCTGCCCGAGTCGAATGAGAATGTGCTGGTTGGCGCTGATCATGTGCTCGAGTTCGTGTGCCGCGGTCCCCGAGATCGCGTCCGCGAAACCGTTGATCGGGAACACCGCCGGACTCCAATCCATGTCGGGGTCGGGAATCGGGCCGTAAAAGATCTCCGCCTCGTTGCTGGTCGGAAACAGTGCTGCCGGGAGGAGATCGAGGCCGAAGAAGAACCCGCCGATGAAGAGACCCTGGTCGACGATCTCCTGGGTGTTGAGCGCGTTCACCGTCGGGCTCAACAGAAAAATCACGCGACCGTCGCTGTCGACATCGCTGACGCCGCCGAAAGCGGCCACGTTGGTCGGAAAGATATTGTCGTCGAACCGATTGCCGATCTGTTGGATCATGGCCTCGGTCAGATCGGCGGGTGGCGTCCGGTCGTCGACGTAGAGCAGCACGTTGTCGCCCTGGAACCGAAGGATCGCGTTGATCTCGTCGAAGTTGTCGGGATCACCTGGATCGCCACCGAGGGTGTTCGATACCAGAAACATCCGTTCAGCCGCTTGCGCCAATGCGAGACCGCGGCGCCGATACATCTGTGGCGTCGCCTCGCGCAGCCGCGGGAAGATCTCGGCTCGCTCGAGCTGTCGGATGCGGGCTTCTGGCACCGGATCGAGCTCCGGCCTCGCCGCCCCCGCCAGACGGCGCGTCGAGACTCCTTTGGACCCGGTTACCTGGATCGAGAACAGACCGCCACCGGGATTCTGGGGCTCCGGGATCACCGTGTACCGCTCGGCGCCCGTCGGAAACGGCAGATTGACGGCGACGGTACCACCCAGCGCGGTCTTGAGCTCCACGGTGCCGACCCCGCCATTGAACGGTTGCGGCACCGGCCCAGCGGTAGTCGACGATGCAACGCTCTCGTTGCCGGCCTCGTCGGTAGCGGTGAGCGAAAGCTGATCCCCCAATTGGGCCGCGATCGATAGCGAAAAGGTGCCAGCTCCAGCCGCAGCGGTTGAAGCCTCGATCGATTGCCCACCGTTGCGTTGGGTGGCATCTACGTTCACGACCTTGACGGTCGACAAACCCTCGACGGCCCCGTTGGAGCCAGCGATCTGAGAGGTCGTGCCGGGGAGCGGTGCACCGACGGTGATGCGACCGAGATTGGGGGCCGAAGGCGGGGTCGTGTCGGGTCCGGGTCCTCCGCCACCACCGCCCCCACTGGAGCCACCGCAACCGGCCGCGACCGCGGTGATCGCCAGCAGCGCCAGGAACCGGCTACTGGCCATCGGAAACCTCAATCGGCTGTTCGACCACCAGCATGCGGAGAGCCGGCAAGCGGCGACGTTGGATGTCCCGTAGCGCGATGAACGCGACGTGAGCTTGACCGTCAAGCGGTTCAGCAGTCGGAAGACTGACTGAAAGTGGATCCACATATTTGCCGTTCCTCATAAAGCTGTAGTCGAGATGGGGACCCGTGGCCAAGCCGGTCGAGCCGACGAAGCCGATGACGTTCCCCTGTTGAACCCTCGTCCCAGGCCTGATCCCGCTCGCAATTCGCGACAAGTGGCCGTACGCCGTCATGTATTGCCGGCCGTGCTGAAGCCTGACATAGATACCGTAACCCCCAAAGCGGCCGGCACGTACGACGACGCCGTCGCCGGAAGCCTGGACCGGTGTCCCGGTCGGAGCCGCATAATCCACGCCATTGTGGTGCCGGCGCCGACGCAGCACGGGATGCATTCGCATCCCGAACCGCGACGAGATCCGCGTGAACTTGAGCGGCGAGCGCAGGAACCTACGCTTGAGCGTCTGCCCTTCGGCGTCGTAGTAGTCAAACTTCTCGCCGTCGCTCGAGAATCGATAAGCCTCGTATGTTCGATCGGCCAGCTCGAGCACGACTGCGTCGATCGATGCGAGGCGGTACGATTCGTCCGGGCGCTCGTCAACGGTGAACGCGAGCGCCACGCAATCACCCGCGCGGAGATCTGAGTAGAAGTCGATCTGGCCGCCCATGATCTGTGCTAAAGTCAGCACCAGCGCGGGATCCTCGCCAGCCTCGCTCAACGCCTCCCAAAACGAACTCTCGATACAGGTAGAGACTTGCCGGCGCTGGCGCACGAATGACGTCTCGACGACCCGAGTTCGGAACCCCTCACCACGCTTGTCCGCCACCAACCGATGGTCGCGACCAAACTCCAGATCGATCCCGCCGAGCGCGCCTTCCGGCGTGAGCGAGATCAACACCTGTGATCCGGGACGCAATCGGCGCCAGGAGAAATCGGGGGTGCTCGACCCCGCCTCGACGAGCGCCTGGAGATCAGCCGGGTCCAGCTCGTGGTCCTGCCAGAGGTCGGAGAACGTTTCGCCGGACTCGAGCGTATCGACAATCGCCGGTGGCATCACGGGCGCTGCCGCCACCACCGGAGGAGGCACCGGCGGCGCCGGATCCGAGGTCAGCCACCAAGCCACACCAGCTCCTGCCAGGGCGATGAGAAAACCCGGGCGGACTCGGTGCCAACCTCGCTCATGCGCTGTGTTGCGCGATCCTTGCCGACCGATCAATTCATCTGTCGACGGATAAAGGCTGGTATCTCGAGATCATCTTTCTTCGCCCCCGACTTGAGGTCCAACACCGAGAGAAGATCCTTCAACTCCTCGGGCGAGTCGCCATCGCTGCTATTGGCGGAATCGACCAGCGCCGCCAACCGATTCTCGCCACCGTTGGCGTCGACCGTGACGGTCGCCGGCTCGGGCATCGCGAGTGGCTGGCGACGAATCTCCGGCTGGGAAGCATAGCTAACGCTGCCACCGATGCCGGTCGCGATCACGGTAACCCGGATCTCGCCCTTCAGGCTCGGGTCGATGACGGCACCGAAGATAATGTTGGCGTCCTCTCCGGCGGCATCATGAATCACCGACGAAACCTCGCTGACTTCATGCAGCGAGAGGTCCTCACCACCAGTGATGTTGATCAATACACCGCACGCGCCGGCGATCGACATGTCCTCGAGAAGCGGGCTCGAGATGGCCTGCTGCGCGCTCTCGACGGACCGATGCTCACCGGTGCCAAACCCGGTGCCCATCAGGGCCTGGCCCTTCTCGGTCATGATCGTCTTGACGTCGGCGAAGTCTACATTCACGAGACCGGTCACGGTAATCAGGTCCGATATCCCCCGGGTCGCGTTCAAGAGAACCGAGTCGGCTACCCTGAACGCCTCCTGCACGGTGGTGCCCTTGTCGACGACCGAGCGCAACCGCTCATTTGGAACCACGATCAGAGTATCAACGACCGACTGAAGCTCGACGATCCCCTTGTCGGCCACCGTCAACCGCTTCTTTCCTTCGAACGTGAACGGTTTGGAGACGATTCCGACGGTCAGCGCGCCCAGCTCGCGTGCGAGGTCAGCGATCACCGGCGATGCGCCGGTTCCGGTACCACCACCCATCCCGGCGGTGACAAACACCATGTCGGCGCCCTGCAGAGCCTCGGCCACGTCATCCTGGTCCTCGAGCAACGCTTCCCGACCGATGTCCGGCCTCGAACCCGAGCCTAGGCCGCGGGTCAGCGACTTGCCGATCTGTATCTTGCGATGCGCCTCGGAGTGCCCAAGCGCCTGCGCATCGGTGTTGATCGACACAAACTCGACCCCCACCAACCGCTCTTCGATCATCCGGTTGACCGCGTTACCGCCGGCACCTCCGACGCCAACGACTTTCATCCGAGCGTTCTGTTCTTCTCCATTGGCGAGCTGAAACCGCATGGGGATCTCCTCCTGGCTTGTCCTGCGTTGTGTGTCGTCCCGGTCGTATCCTGTAATGGTTGCGAATGCGGCCCATTCGCGCAATGCCCTTGGTCTGGTGGCACCAACTCTGTAGTCTCAGATGAAGTCCTGGAGCCACTCTTTCATTCGGTCGAAAACCCTATCCCATAGCGAATCGTCGTCACCCATCGCGAACTGATGCTCTGCCCGCCCCTTATCGCGGCCGTACAGCACGAGCCCAACACCGGTAGCAAAACGCGGATCGTTGACCGAGTCGACGAGGCCTGTGATGTGGATCGGGTAGCCGATGCGAACCGGCACCTCGAGCGCCTCCTCGGCCAACTCGGCGGTGCCTGGCAACGCTGATGCACCACCTGTTAAAACGATTCCCGAGGGAATCCGCTCGTACCATCGGGTCTTGCCGATGTCGCTTCTGACGAGCGCCAGGATTTCCTCCATCCGGGGCTGAATGATCGACGCGATGATCCGGCGGCTGACCCGGCGCTCACCTTGTCCCGCAACGCGAGGCACGACGACATCTTCGCCGGCATCGACCAGTCGGGTGAGCGCCGCGCCGTAACGTTCCTTGATTCGCTCCGCCTCACGCCCGGGGGTTCGCAACCCGATCGCGATGTCGTTCGTGACGCTGCTGCCACCCAGGCCGATCACCGACGTATGACGGATCGACCCCTCATTAAAAACGGCGATGTCGGTTGTCCCGCCGCCGATGTCGACCAACGCAACCCCGAGGTCCTTCTCGTCTTGCGTCAGCACGCCCTGAGAAGATGCCAGGGGCTCGAGCACCAAGTCGCTGACTTGATAGCCCGCCTTCTGAATCGCCTTCACGAGGTTCTGGGCCGATGACACCGCCCCGGTGACAATGTGGACATCAACCTCGAGCCTTGTGCCCGCCATCCCAGTGGGGTCCTTAATCCCCTGCTGCTCGTCGACGGTGAACTCTTGCGGCAAGATGTGAAGGATTTCGCGATCCATCGGGATGGCCACCGCCTTGGCGGCGTCGATGACCCGATTGATGTCGCTTCGCGTGATCTCGACCCCACCCCGCGACACTGCGATCACGCCGTGGCTGTTTATCGATCGGATGTGATCGCCGGCGATGCCGGCAAACACGTTGCGGACCTCGACCCCGGCCATGAGCTCCGCCTCTTC
>DAOWHI010000046.1 GCA_030641505.1 Gemmatimonadota bacterium
ACATCGACGTCGGACTGAAGGAGTTCTTCGACAACGAGCCGCCGATCGGGATAGGCAACAGAAACTCTTTCAGCGTGTCGACCTCGCTTGGCTGGTCCTTTTAGCGAACTCTTCTATAACCTCCGCGGACCAGCCCGTGGCGCCAGGCCACGAGGCGCGTAGTCTAAGTCCTATGGGGCGCCGACTAAGCGGAATCCCGGGCTTCTCGATTGATCAGGTGGCGGCAGCCGCTGGCGACGATCCCGACGTACTACGGCTTGAAAACCTCGACACTGATCTCGCTCCGCCTCCGGCGGCGATCGAGGCGACGCGTCGGGCGATCGGGCAGGACGACGACAACAGCTACCTCCCGTTTACCGGTCAGGACCAGCTGCGAGCCAATGTCGCCGCCCGCGCGCGGACTCAAACCGGGATCGACTACGATCCATCCGATGTCGTCATCACGTGTGGCGGCACCGAGGGGATGCTGGATGCGCTCTTCGCGCTCACCGAGCCCGGCGACGAAGTCGTAGTCACCGACCCCACGTACGCGGGGATGATCTACCGGCCGCGACTGGTCGGCGCGGTGCCGAGGTTCGCGCCGTTCGTGATCGACGGCGATGAGTGGCGCCTGGACTTGGACGCGCTCAGCGGCGCGGTCGGACCCAAGACGCGCGCGATCTTCCTCATGAACCCATCGATGCCGTCGGGCGCCGTGCTCAACGCAACCGAGTGGGATGCCGTGGCCGCATTGTGCCGAGAGCGCGACCTTTGGCTCCTGTACAACGCGGCGATGGAGCGCATCGTGTTCGATGGTCGTTCGGTGGCTCACCCAGCCACGTTACCGGGCATGGCCGAACGCACCGTAATCATCGGGTCGGTGTCGAAGGAGTACCGCATGATCGGATGGCGCGTGGGTTGGGTATACGGTCCGCGCGAGGTAATGGCCGACGTCGCGTTAGCGCATATTTATAACACCACCACCGCGATCGGCATCGCTCAAGCCGGTGCCATTGCCGCTCTCAACGAGCCTGAGGCTGAGTTCGCTCGTTGTGTTTCCATTTGGGAGCGTCGCCGTGACGTCGTGACCCGCGAGTTGGCACAGTACGGCGCTATCCCGGCCGCTGGTGGGTGGTCCCAGCTGCTGGATGTCGGGGCGCTCGGATTTGACTCGATGACGGCGTCAAAACTACTGCTGGAGAACGGCCGTGTGGCTGCCACGCCAATGCGCAACTGGGGCGACGTCAACGGCGACCGGTTAGTGCGTTTGGTCTTTAGCAACGAGCCCGTCGAACGGTTGCGCGGACTCGGCGATCGCGCCCTGAGGGCGCTGGGGGCGACCGGACGATGACCCTTCCGCGACCCGTCTGCATAGCGATTCAAGGCGCCCACGGCGCCTACAGCGAGGAGGCCCTCCACCGGCTGCTCGTTTGCCCGTTCAAGATCGAAACCACCCGGAGCTTCCCGGAAATGTTCTCGGCGGTTGCCAAACACGAGGCTCACGTGTGTCTGGCACCGATGGAGAACTCGTTAGTGGGCTCGATCTTTCAGAATTACGACCTCTTGTTGCGCTATGGCTACCGTGTGCGCGGCGAGGTTTACTTACGCGTCAAACACTGCTTGATCGCGCCGGTCGGTACGTACTTCGACGACATCGAACGAGTCTATTCGCATCCGTTGGCCATCGATCAATGTCAAGAGTTTTTCCGGCGTCACCCCCGGATCGAAGCGATCGCGACCTACGACACGGCGGGCAGCGTGAAGATGTTGATCACCGAGCGGATGACCGGCGCGGCGGCGATCGCCGGTACCGGAGCTGCTACCCATTACGGCGGCAAGGTGATTCGCTCCGACATCGAAGATGACCCGGCGAACTACACACGTTTCTTCCTGCTCAGCGTCGGCGATGCCCAACTTGGCGGACTGGTAGAGCAGTTCTCGCGCGAAGCAGTCGGCCCGCCAAAGACTTCGATCGTGTTTCACATCGACAACGCGCCGGGGAGCCTGTGTTCGACGCTCGAGCCGTTTGCTCAGCGCAGGATCGACCTGACCCGGATCGAGTCCCGGCCGGTGCGCGGCAAGCCGTTCGACTATCTCTTCTATCTCGATTTCCTGGGAACGACCGCCACATCGGACGCCCGTGACGCTCTGGCTGAGCTAAAGGCAAGATCAGGATTCACGCGGGTGCTGGGGACATACCCATCGGGACGACTGGATTGGGTCGGTGCCGTCGACCACCCCGGCTTTCTCGATCCCAGCTAGCGCGGCTCGGGCAGTCCGAGCGTCAGATCGGCGGCCGGTGCCGGGCGGGCAAGCGGCACCCACTCACCGCTTTCGAGCTGAACCAGGTCACGTGAGTAGCGCGCGTCTTCAGCGGCAAACTCGTTAGCCGCACGAGCGCGATCATACCTCCAATCGTCGATTCGCCCGAGTCGCGACTGCCAGTCTTCGCTCGCCAGCCGGGCAGCGGTCAACTGCCACCCGTTGTCCCCCGGCCTGGTTACGAAATGTCCGAAGTAGAGGCCCAGCATCGATTGCTCGTCGACTTCCTTGAGCACCAGCAGCTCGGCGAAAACACGAGTCGAGTCACCCGGCACAGCTCGCAACCGAACGATCGTCGGGCGAACGACGCCGCCCAGCCGGCGGGCCAACTCTTCCTTCGACATACTCCGTCGAACGCGCGGGTGGAGATAGGTGAACGCTCGCTCGTAACCGACCTCGCCGACGCCGATCGTGCCGCGAGAGCTCGACCCAGTCTGCGAGAGTGCCCGCAAGTACTGGCGGACCGCGGCGACCGGGTCACGCGGAAATGCCCGCGACGACGGGAGCCTGGGCTCGGGGCGATCGACCAGCCAGGCGAAGCTGGCAGCAGCACTATCGATCGGCATCGGTCGAAAAACGGTGTCGATTCGAGCCGCTCCAGCGGTGAGCCCCGCTGTGTCTGCAAGTGCAAGGACACGCTCGTCCGGGCTTTCGATCCACACGTCAGCGCGACAACCGAGCGCCAACAGACAGATCGCCGAAAGCGATCCCGATCGTGAGAGTAAATGAAATGCCATGGTCCCGATGCAAGCTATATTCAGCTTTTGGGCTGAGCCTCCTGGCTCGGTGTGATCGCGAGACCCTCTCGGAGAATACACGTGAGTGCCGAAAAGACGCGCCGGATCCACGCCCGCAAGCCGCCCGCACTGAGGGGCGTGCCGCCGCGCTATCAAGCGTTCGATCGGCGCACCGATCCGCCGGCTACGGTGAGCGTGTTCTACTTCGATCCCGACCGTGACGGGGTCGTGTTCGAAGTGTACGACGACGACTTCCGCGAGTTTCTGAAGCGGGATTCGGCTTTTGAGGGAAAGCGTTTCGAGTGGGTAATCGACGTCGATCCGAACGCGCCGCACGACCCCCGGTCATCGATCATTCGCCCGGATCCCATGCCGGAGCCGAGTGACCGCGGGACGGAAAACGACACGTCGCTAAGTCTCGACCAAGCGGTTGCTGCCACCAGGACGGTCGACCGCTACCGCGTCATTCAGACGAGCGACCCGCTGTAGCCTCCAGCTTTTGCATGACCTCGACGGCGCGCGACTTGAGCCGCGCTTCGAGGACCGCGTGGTCCTCTTCCGATAGTTTCCCGGTTGCGTAATCGAGCTTTAGCTCGTGGATCTCTTCGAGGAGCCGCGCCTTCTCGGTCTCCAACTCGCGTCTATGCGCCACCGCGGGCGACACCGGTTCGACCGATCCCCCAAACAGCGGATGTATGGCCAGCCACACCGCCGCCAGCAGCAGCCACAACCCGACCAAGATCAGCAGCGCGTCGCTCACGCACCGACGCGCTCAGTCTTCCGCTCAGCAGGCTCCACAACTCGTCGACGACGACGAGCTCCCGGCTGCGGC
>DAOWHI010000020.1 GCA_030641505.1 Gemmatimonadota bacterium
CGACCGGTCGGATCGTCTCGGCGATCGACGCCGGCGAAGCGATCGAAGACCTCGAAATCGAGCTCGAGCGGTACCCCGAGATTCAAATGGCAATCGACGAGCAACGGACGGTCGTCATCGAGCGACCGGAAAAGGACGTCAACCTCGAGCGAGTGAGGCGATACCTGCCACCGCGGGCGACTGGGGCCACCATTCTGGTGACGCCGATCCGTCAAGGAAACGACGTCCACGGAGTCGTGTTCGTCCGACTCGAACAATCGTATCGCGCGTTCAGCGACCAAGAGATCCGGTTCTGCCGACTTATGGCAGACATCGCCGGGAAGGCGATCCAACGCGCCGACCATCTCGCCGTAGTCTCCGAGGCCGCGCGTCGTGATCCGCTGACCGGGCTCTACAACGTGCGCGCGTTCCGGCAAGCGTTGACGGATGAGATCGTGCGATCGCAGCGCACAGAGGCCGCCTTCAGCTTGGCCATGATCGACATCGATTTCATGAAGCACATCAACGACACCTACGGTCACCCAGTCGGGGACCAGGTGCTCCGCAACGTGGCTGCTGTTCTGACCGAGGAAGTACGCCAGGTGGACGTGGTGGCGCGTTATGGCGGCGAGGAGTTCGCCGTTCTGCTGGCCGAGGCCAGCGGTCCGCGAGCCATGGTCGTGGCCGAGCGGCTTCGACAACGGATCGAAGCGAAGAACCACGACGGAGTGCGGGAGGCGGTCACGGTTTCGATCGGCCTGGCAGCGTATCCAGACGACGCGTCAGCCTGCACCGACCTCATTCGCGCCGCCGACCAAGCGCTGTATGCATCCAAGAACCAGGGTCGCAACCGGATCATGCGCTACAACGAAACCAATTACACAAACGAGAACGAGGACCCCGAGGCGTTCGATCGCGCGCGCCAGCTAAGACCGCATGATTCGACGGTGATTCGTGCGGTGCGCGATGCGCTCGACGGATTCCACGACAACCAATCGATCATGCGCCAGATGGGCGCCGTCGCGAGTTTGGTGACGCTCATGCGGGCCCGTGACCCATCAGCGCTCGAGCACTTGAGCGACACTGCCACGCTCGCCAAGCTGTTTCTGTCGTACCTGACGGTCGACGATCGTGAACTGGCCACGATCCACCTGGCGTGCTTGCTGCGTGATATCGGCCAGACCGCGGTGGGAGGCGCAATCCTCCACAAGCAGGACTCTCTCACCCGCGAAGAGTACGAGGCGATTCGTGAGCACCCCGTGATCGGCGCGCAGATCGTGGCTCCCCTGCGGGGATTGGACCCGGTCGTGCCGTTTATTCGGCACCACCACGAGCGGTGGGATGGCCAGGGATATCCGGACGGCCTGACCGGCAACGCGATCCCATACGGCGCGCGGGTCGTCGGCCTGATCGATGCGCTCCACGCGATGTTGCTGACGGGTCCCGGCGCCAGTCGGTCACACGGCGTCGATTACGCGCGCGAGGAGATCGCGCGCAACGGTGGAACTCAGTTCGATCCCGAGTTGGCCGAGCGGCTGGTGTTCGTGATTGATTCGAACCGCGACGCGATCGACGCATTGAGCGTCACATTCGACGCCGAAGCGCCAGGCGTTGTCGTCGGCGCAATCCGCCAGCCCAGCACCGCCAAGTCTTCCTAAGGCTCAGCCCTCGAGCCGAAAAGCGTCTTCGATGTGCGTGATCTCCGGTCTGGAACCTCGTTCCCGTTTTGCGCTCAACTCTACGGTCACGACGTCGAAGCGGTACGACCGCGCTCTGTGACCCCAACGGGCCAGCGCCGCGTTGGCCGCCGCCGCGATCTGTCGCTGTTTTCTCCAATCCACCGCAGTGGCGGGCGGCGCAAGCGAGCCTGCGCGGCGGGTTTTGACCTCGACAAACGCGATCGTTCCGTCCTTTTCGACGACGAGATCGATCTCACGACCGGCCGCTCGGCAGCGCCGCGCCAGAATCTCATAGCCGTGACCCTCCAAGTACTCCGCCGCGAGCCGCTCGCCGCTGTGGCCGAGCGCCTGACGAGCGTGAGTCAGAGGTCGATCTCCAAGCCGTCCGCGCCGAGTTCGATCGGTCCGTGGTGATACGCTTCGCGGATCCGGCGTTCGATCTCGTCCCAGCCGAGCGCCAGGACCGACGGGTAGAAGTGAGCCACCGCGAGGCGCTTGACCGCGGCAGCGGCAGCCACCCGACCGACCGCGCGCGGGGTCATGTGACCTGGCGCCTGCAGCCCGTCAGCGACCGAGCACTCGGCGATCAGCAGGTCCGCGTCCCGGGCCAACGCGATCGCCTCCTCGCTCTCTTCGGTGTCACCGGTATACGCGACGACGACCTCGCGGCCCGCGACGCCAAGCGTAAACCGATAGCCAACCGCCTCGGGTGAGTGCACGACCGGGTAGGCGTTGATCTCGACCACGGCGTCGTCACGCTCGATCTCGATCGGCGTGTCGGCGGCCTCCCAAACGTCCAGTGGAAACCCGGGATCGATGACCCAATCGCCAAAGATATTCTCGAGTCGATCGAGGTCGGCTCCGAAATCGGGATAACCGACCAGCGCTAGCGGCTCGACTCGGCGCTCGCCGGGTAAATGACGCAACGTGAAGAGAAGCGGCAGGAGATCGGCGAAGTGGTCCTGGTGGCGGTGCGAGATCGCCACCACGTCGAGCGCCCCCAAGGGTAGGCCGAGTCCCGTCATCCGACGGAGCGTTCCAAAGCCCAAGTCGACCAGCACGTGGATGTCGCCGCACTGGAGGTGGTGAGACGCCGTTCCGCGCTCGATGTCGGGCACGAGCGTCCCGCTGCCGATCATCGTGTAGCGGATCGGCTTCATCGTGGTACGCGATCGTGGCCCGAGCTCACCGCGTTACGCGAACCCGGTCATGTACCAGTCGAGAAGACGCTCTCCCCAAGCGAACGTCACCGCGCCACCGATCGCCAGAAAGATGCCGAACGGGACAAGCCGCTTGGAGCGCATGTTGAGCGGCACGAAGACGATCGTCGCCAGGATGGACGCGACGAAGAGCGCCAGCAGCGTGCCCTGCCACCCCACGAACGCGCCGATCATCGCCATCAGCTTGACGTCGCCACCGCCCATCGCGTCCTCGCCAAAGATCTTGGTTCCGACGATCGCGATAACCCACAAGACACCGCCACCCACCAGCACACCGATCAACGACCCCACCGGCGTAGGCGAGCCCGGCAGGAACGACATCGCCAACCCGGCTACTACACCGCCCAGCGACAGCTCGTCAGGGATCACGTATTCCCGGCCATCGGTGACCGCGACTGCCAACAGGATGCTCATCATAACAACTGCTTGGGCGGCGTGAGGCGTCAGGCCAAACACGTAGACGTTCCCGGCCCATATCGCCGCCGTGGCCAGCTCGACGATCGGGTACTGGACGCTGATCCGGGTCCCGCAGTAGGCACACCGACCACGCAGCGCCAGCCAAGAAAAGACGGGGATGTTGTGACGCCACTTGAGGGTCTCACCGCACCGTGGGCAATGGCTGCGAGGCCGAATGAGCGACATCGCAGCAGGCAAGCGGATGATCGCAACGTTCAGGAACGAGCCGACCAGGAGCCCCAAGAGGCCCGCGAGGATGACCGACTGGATTGGTGGAGGGGTCAAGGCTTCAGGGATTCGTCCACTGACTCGGTAATCGTCTTCGCTTGGTCCTGATCAGCTACCAACCGAGGCGTCGCACCCTCGCGCTGATCCTGGCCTTGAAAAGCCGGGTCAAAGTCGGGTCGCTCGAGGTCCAGCAACTTGAGCTTGTAGATTAGCGTGGTTCGGTTGACCCCCAGCAGTTCCGCCGAGCGGGTGACGTTGCCTCGGCACATGCGAAGGACCTTGAGGAGGTGTGCGCGACGCACGGAGTACCAGGATAGGTCTTCAGCATCCAGGCTCATGGTCGAGAGTCCGAGCCCCAGGTCATCAAGACCGATCCGGCGGCCGGCCGCCAGGTGAAAACCTCGTTCGAGGGTGGAGTTGAGCTCACGCACGTTGCCAGGCCAGCCATACTTAGCGATCGCATCCCAGGTCTCAGCTTTGAGCGTCTTCTTCCGCCCATACAGGTCGTTGAGCATGTTGATTTGATGCTTCGCCAGCGGCGCGATGTCTTCCCGTCGCTCTCTCAGCGGAGGCAGCTTGACCCGGAATCCAGACAACCGGAAGAAGAGGTCCTCGCGAAGCTGGCCGTTCTCAAGCATCTGGTCAATGTCACGATTGGTCGCCGCCAAAACCCGAAACTCCGCTTTCTTCTCCACTCGTGAGCCTACAGGACGGTAGCGCTGCTCTTCGATCGTGTACAACAATTTAGCCTGAATATCAACCGGCAACTCGCCAAACTCGTCAAGAAACAGCGTGCCTTTGTTGGCTTGTTCGATCAGCCCCACACTATCCGACACGGCACCTGTAAACGATCCCCTCCGATGCCCAAAGAGCTTCGACTCGAACAAGTTCTCTTCGAGATTCGTGCAATCGACGACTACAAACGGCGATTTCTTGCGCCTGCTTGTTTCGTGGAGCTGCCGCGCGAGGAAAGTCTTACCCGTTCCCGACTCCCCCTCCAGCACAATACGCACCTCGGTATTAATCAAGCGCCTTAGTTGATTCTTCAAACTGAGAATCGCCGGCGCCTGCGTTAGAAAGCACGGAAAAGGC
This sequence comes from Gemmatimonadota bacterium, assembly GCA_030641505.1. Taxonomy (GTDB): domain Bacteria; phylum Gemmatimonadota; class Gemmatimonadetes; order JACCXV01; family JAHWKZ01; genus CAMYLR01. Next base: position 4,655 of record DAOWHI010000020.1, read on the forward strand.
TGCGTTGGGCTCCTGCGCCGCGACCCGTTGAGGGCCTCCATGATGCGCGTGTAGTGAGCCTCGAGCAGCTGGCCCTCGGGGTTGTTTCGAAAAAGTATTTGTGCCTTGGAGAGCAAATGCTCGTATGGGACGTCGCTGGTGAGTCGCGCCCATGTTCCGGTCATCATAAGTACTATCGCAGATTCGGTTTCCAAACACCGCGCCCGTAGATCCGACGCCGCAGCCGCGAACTGCAATGTGATTTCACGGTCAGCGGTTCCACGATTGATGATCGATTTCCAGACCAGAATGCGCGCCTGAAGCGCACTATGCGAGACCATGACAGCAAGTCTCTCCGCTGTCTTGAGCTCATCAAGTGCGGCTTCTGGATTTCCGGCGAGTAGCTCCAATTCAGCGCGACCGAACGTCACTATCAAGTTCAGGTGCAGATTGTTCGCCAATCTCGTCTGAATCTCACTCCGTTCATACAGTTTGTACGCGTGGTCGTATTTCCCTAGACGAACCGCATCCCATGCCATGTTGCACATAGTCAATCCGAAGCTCTTTGCACTTTCCAATTCTTCGAACTTTCTGGCCGCCTTGCCACTCAGTCTGTCCGCTGTCCTGTGATCTCCCAGGGTGAACATGGCGTTTGCCCAGTTCGCAAGCGCACATGCTTCCAGATGTCGGTCGCGTCCACTTTCGGAAAGTCGATTTGCTCGTTCGAGATTTCGCGCCGCCAGTTGGGGCAAGCACATTTTCTGAAGAACTCCGCCCAAGACGTTGTAAGCACGCGCGGTATCGACCCCAACGCTTCCCACGAGCGGACGTATGAGTCCCAAAATGTCACTGTGGGATCGATCTAGCAGCGAGCACACCAAATCGAGGCGAATACTAGCTGCTCGAGTTTCATCGTTGTGCCTGAGTGCCCGGTCGTAAGCACTGCGTAGACAACTTTCGGCTTCACCTAGATGACCACTGTTGAAGAGCCTCAGTCCGATCGTTCTTCTCAAGGACGCTGCATTTCTGGGCAAGATGTTGACCGATCTGAACGACTTGATAAGACACTCTGTTTCAGGATCTAATACAAAGCGGTCGGGACGGGGCATGGTGAAACCTCAACACGCTTGAGTGTGACGACCGATAATCAGCGGGAGCGAGTATTTGTTAGCGGCCCGCGTCCAGGCTGTCAACCCGATTCTTCGTTAGCAAGAAGCACGCCGACACAAAAACCGTCCACGATCGTGATTTAACAATTGGAAGCCGGCAGTAACTGTCAAAATACCGACAATGGCCGTGTGGAAAACCGACGGCGAAGGTCGACGCTCTGCGTGTCGTGCAAACCTCTACACCAAGGCCCGACTCGCCGCGACATCAAACTCCCCCGCCCCGACAGCTTCATCCGCACGTAGCAGAGCCGTTCTCGCGATCATCGCCCCGTTGTCGGTGCAGTTGATCGGTTGGGGCCATAGAACGCGAGCGCGTTCTCCGATCCGCCCGCGCAGCGCCGCTCGCAGCGCGTTGTTGCACGCCACGCCACCCGCCAGCAGGACCGTGCCGACGCACTTTTCTTTCGCGGCCCGGGCGGTCTTCTCGACCAACACCTCGACCACCGCCGCTTGAAACGATGCGCAGACGTCGGCCAGTCGTTCTTGCACACTATCCGGCCCGGCCTTCTCGACCCACCGCACGACGGCGGTCTTAAGCCCCGAGAACGAGAACTCGAACCCCTCGACCGCCAACATCGGTCGCGGGAACGGGATCGCCTGCGGGTCCCCC
>DAOWHI010000052.1 GCA_030641505.1 Gemmatimonadota bacterium
CTTGGGCATCGTCTGCCACTGCGTATAGTTCATCGGCGCGTCCGAGTGCGCCTGGGAGAAGTTGAACCGTACCCGGCGGTCATCGATCCGCTCGAGCGATGTGACGTACTGGAAGTACGCGCTGTTGGCGTAGGCGATCTCCGGTTTTTTGATCATCTCGAACGACCAGATGATGTCGTCGACCGTAGTTGGCGTACCGTCGTGCCACGTGACGCCGTCGCGGATCCGGAACGTGATCGAGAGCCCGTCTTCCGCGACGCCAAAAGAATCGGCCAGGTACGGTTCGAAGTTCAGCTCCTCGTCGAGGCGAAGAAGCGGCATGAAGAGCATGAAGTTGCGGACCTGGTTGGTTTCGAAATCGGTCGAGACGAGATCGTTGAACGCGTCGAAGTCGCTCACGGTGGCAACGACCGCCGTGCCCCCGTTGACTGGTGCCGATTCAGGGTCCGGGCGACCGCCAGCCGATTCGCCACTCCGGCCGCAGGCGGCCATCAGCATGAGGCTGAGTGCGATGGATGGGATCAGGCGGGAAAGCATCACGATTCGGGGCAAGAGTATCGTCCTCCGCGTCAAAAAGTGTCAAGTCGTGGCAAGCGCGCCACAAGTGGCGTCGATCGTCGCCTCTTCCTCGGGCGTGAGTACCCCCGGGGAGAGCCTCACGTTCAGCGTCCGCTCAAAAGCCCGGGCTACGCACCCCGCCATCTCGCTGTAACTGACGGTGCGAACGGCAGCTGCGCTCACCGTGGTCGCCGCGCCGGGGTCGAGGCTGCCCGGCCATACGACGTTCAGCAAGCGATGATCACCGGCGAGCGGAATCGAGCCGTGCTGCAGAAACGCCCTCCGGGTCCTTCGCTGCGCACTGCCCACGAGCTTTTTGCCGTCGACGGTGACTTCATCGCCAACCGGGGACGCGAAACACGCTAACCGATCGTCAGGGCGCAGGGCCCGCAGCCGACGCCCTGCGCCGTCGCTGGCGAGGGTCGCGCCCACTCCCAGCTCGACCAACGCCGCAGCCAGCGCGGAGTGAATTCGTCGGTAGGCGTCCGCGCCGCGGCCAGCGAACGGCGGCACCCCTATCGGTGCCACCACGCTGTAGGTCAGCTCCTCGGCAATGGGCCCATGGTAGACCGCTCGACCGCCGGTCGGTCGGCGCACGCAATCGACGCCTCGCACGTCGAGTGTGCGGATCGCTTCAGGTTCAGGGTTGGGCTGGTGGCGCCCGATCGAAACCGCGGGCGGTGACCAGCCATAGAACCGCAAGGTGGGCGGGGTGCCCCCGTCTTCCACCGCGCTCAGAACCGCGCGGTCGCACGTCATGTTCCAGGCGCCGGGCCGGGCGCCCGTCTCGAGCAACCGCCAGCCCGCGCTCAGAAATCGACGCTCTCGCCGGGTGTCAGCACCGTGCACTGAGTCGATGTCTCGCCCTCCACGTGCGCTTTCCACGCCGCCGCGTCTTGAGCGATGAGGTCGAACGTATCGTAGTGCATCGGTACGACCAGCTTGGGCTCAAGAAACTTGACCGCTTGGAGCGCGTCATCGGGTCCCATGGTGAAGTTGTCACCAATCGGCAGACAAGCGCAGTCGAACGAATACAGACGTCCCAACAGCTGGATATCGGCCGTCAGCGCCGTGTCGCCGGCGTGGTAGAGAACTCTATCGTCGGCGGTGATCACGATTCCGCAAGGCGTTGTCGAGTACTTCGGATCAGCTTCGGTCATCGAGCCATGCGCGGCGGGCACCAGCTTCACGTGCCCGAACGAAAACTCGTGACCACCACCACACGCCAACGGATGTGCTTCGCAGCCTTGTTCTATTGCCAATTGCGCCAATTCGTACGCAGCTACGACGAGCGCTCCAGTACGTTTCGCGATCGACACCGTGTCACCCCAGTGATCCCCGTGCCCATGGCTCAGCGCGATCGCGTCGATGCCGTTCAGCTCGTCGGGGCCCACGTCAGCTTTTGGATTGCCGGATAGGAACGGGTCGATCAAGATCTTCCCGCGCGCGGTTTCGTACTCGAAGCATGAGTGTCCATGCCAGGTCAGCTTAGCCATCGAACCCCTCCTTTCACGACGAATGGGACGTCGCAGCCGCCGCGGACTCGGATTCGTACGCCTCGATCGGTGGACACGCGCAGACCAAGTTGCGATCACCGAAGGCTGCGTCGACCCGTGCCACCGCCGGCCACACCTTACGCTCGTACGACTCGGCGGTGGGGAACGCTGCGCGCTCCCGCGAATACGGGTGGGGCCACATGTCCGCCGCGAGCGCGGCCAGTGTATGGGGTGCGTTCACGAGCAGGTTGTCGTCTCTGTCGGCGACGCCGGTCTCGATCTCGCGGATCTCCTCGCGGATCGCGATCAGCGCATCGCAGAATCGATCCAGTTCCTCTTTCGATTCGCTCTCGGTCGGCTCGACCATCAACGTGCCGACTACTGGAAACGATACCGTCGGCGCGTGAAAACCGTAGTCAATGAGACGCTTCGCGATATCCTCGACGTCAACGCCGCTGGTATCGCGAAACGGTCGGGGATCGAGAATGCACTCGTGCCCAATCAAACCGTTTGCTCCGGCGTACAGGAGATCGTATTCGCCCTCCAATCGACGAGCGATGTAATTGGCGTTGAGGATCGCGACCTGGCTCGCCTTTTTGAGCCCGTCGGCCCCCATCAACCGGATGTACGCCCATGAGATCGGCAGGATCGATGGGCTCCCCCACGGTGCGGCCGAAACAGTTCCAAGCGATTCCGGCACACCCAGCCCGACGATCGGGTGATCGGGCAAATAAGGCGTCAAGTGCGCGGCCACGCCGATCGGCCCCATGCCCGGCCCACCGCCCCCGTGAGGAATGCAGAAAGTCTTGTGGAGGTTCAAGTGCGCGACATCAGCACCGTACTCTGCGGGACGGCACAGCCCGACTTGAGCGTTCAGGTTAGCGCCATCGATGTACACCTGTCCGCCACACGCGTGGATGATGTCACAAACTTCGCGGATGGTGGCCTCAAACACCCCGTGCGTTGACGGGTACGTGACCATGATTGCGCCAAGCGAATCCCGGTGTTCGTCAGCTTTGGCGCGCAAGTCGTCGATGTCGATGTTGCCTTTGTCATCGGTGGCGATGGGTACGACCCGCATGCCGGCCATGACCGCGCTGGCTGGGTTCGTTCCGTGCGCCGAGTTGGGGATCAAGCACGTCGTCCGATCGCGTTCCCCTCGCGACTGGTGGTACGCCCGGATCGCCAGCAGTCCCGTAAGCTCGCCCTGTGAACCCGCGTTCGGCTGCATCGATACCGCCGCGAACCCAGTGATCTCGGACAGCTGGACTTCGAGTTCGGCGATCAGCGATTCGTAGCCGCGAGCCTGATCGCGGGGCGCGAACGGGTGGATGTTCCCAAACGCTTCCCATGTGATCGGAATCATTTCCGTCGTTGCATTGAGCTTCATCGTGCACGAACCCAGCGGGATCATCCCGTGGGTGAGCGAGAAGTCACGGTTCTCAAGCCGCTTGAGGTAGCGCAACATCTCGGTTTCGGAGCGATAGTTGTGAAACACCGGGTGCGTAAGAAAAGGCGACGTTCGTTCGAGGTTACCGGGGATCGCACCAGGCTCGCTGGAAGAGGAGCCACCGGCCTCTAGCGAAACTTCGTCGCGAGCAAACACTTGGAGCAGGTCATCCACGTCGTTCGCGGTCGTCGTCTCGTCGAGCGACACGCCGAGCCGAACGTCGGAGATCGGTCTTAGGTTGATGCCGTGCTCGGCAGCCGTTTGATGGATCGGCGCTGCGTTTTCGACTTCGATGGTTAGCGTGTCGAAGTACGTATCGTTAACGACGCGATGACCGAGCGCCCGCAAACCTGTCGCCAGCCGCTGCGTGAGACCGTGGACCCGACAGGCGATTCGCTCGAGCCCCTCAGGACCATGGTAGGCGCCGTACATCGCCGCCACGACGGCGAGCAGGACTTGCGCCGTGCAGACGTTGCTGGTCGCCCGTTCCTTTCGGATGTGTTGCTCGCGCGTTTGCAGCGCCATTCTGAGCGCTGGATCACCGGCTGCGTCGCGCGTCAGGCCGATAATCCGCCCCGGCACCTTGCGAGCGAACTCAGTGCGGGTGGCATAGAACGCGGCGTGCGGCCCGCCATACCCCATAGGCACACCAAACCGTTGACTGTTGCCGATCGCGATATCAGCGCCCCACTCACCCGGCGGAGATAGCAGCGTAAGTGCCAGCAGATCGGTCGCCACCGTTACCAGTGCGTCCGCTGTATGAGCGCGCTCGCACAATGTTCGGTAGTCAACGATCGTGCCCTCGGTCGTCGGGTACTGAACCAACACCCCGGCCGTATCGGGACCGATCTCGGCGTCGAGCGCATCAACGACCCGGATATCGATCTCGCGCGCCGCGGCCCGCGTCTCGACGACCGCGATCGTCTGCGGGTGGCAGCCCCGATCGACGAGAAACACGTTGCGACCCTGTCTCACACGAGCCGACATCGCCATCGCCTCGGCCGCCGCCGTCGCCTCATCAAGCAACGACGCGTTGGCGACCTCGAGGCCGGTCAGGTCAGAGACCATCGTCTGGAATGTGAGCAGTGCCTCCATACGACCCTGAGCGATCTCGGCTTGGTAAGGTGTGTAGGCGGTATACCAGCCGGGATTCTCGAGAATGTTCCGCAGAATCACCGGCGGCGTGATACAACCGTAGTAGCCCATGCCGATGTAGGAACGGTACACCTCATTCTGGCTGGCCATCGATCGCAGCTCGGCGAGGACCTGCTCTTCCGTAGCGGCCGGCGGAAGATCGAGCTCGTCGGCCAATTGGATTTCCGTGGGGACAACCGCGGCGGTCAGCTCATCAAGGCTCGAGTAGCCGAGCGGTTCGAGCATCGCCCCGATGTCACCATCACGCGGTCCGATGTGTCGGTCGGCGAACCGGTCCGGTGGTGGGATAGCCGTCATTTGCGTGAGAGCCTAGCCGATATGTTGTTGATACGCGTCGGCGTCGAGGAGCCCCTCGACCGCTGACCGGTCGTCGACGCGCAGGCGGATCATCCAACCCTCGCCGTAGGGGTCGGTGTTGACCAGTTCCGGACGATCGTCGAGCACGGCGTTGACTTCGGTGATCTCGCCGCTGAACGGTGCTAACAGATCGGCCACTGTCTTGACCGCTTCGATCGTGCCGGCGGAGTCACCCTTCGCAACCGTGGCGCCGACCTCAGGGAGCTCGAGAAACACGACATCACCCAACTCACCCTGGGCGTAGTCGGTGATCCCGATGGTGGCGATGCCACTCTCACCATCGAACGCCACCCACTCATGATCCTCCGAATAGCGGAATTTGTCGGGCACGTTGGACATGCGGCTCTCCTGGATAGCTTCGCGAGTGGGTGGGTACGAGTGTGGAAACGTTAGCGGCCCGTTTTTGACCCGTCAACGATTTGCAGACTGTGTCGCACCCCCCCGCTGAACCTCTACAAACGGAGTCGAGCAAGGTGCGCCATCAGCGTAGCTGAGCTCGATCGAGCCCCCCGTTCCAGGTGAACCAACCCGCCACACCGCCGCGCTCCGCGTCCCGTACCGCTCACCGTGCAGACACAACGCGTCGTCTCCGGAGTGCCCGTGGTCGCCTAGAATCAGCGCCAGCGTCGACACCAACGACTCCGGCGCCGGCGATCCGGCAGGCAAGTCCCATAGACCGGCCGCCCCGAGGAGTTCGATCGCCCGCTTCACCTTTGGCTCCGACGCGGTGTCATCGATGGCGCGATTGGTGACAATGCGGCAACCGGTCTCGAGGGGCCGCGCGGTTGCGCGACCGTCGGCGTACTCGGCCAGGTAGCCACCGTCAGCATCGATGGTGAGCAGGTTAAACGCGTTGTAGCGGTGGTCCAAGCGCGTCAGCTGGGCCACGACCTCGCTGCTGGACGCGCAACTCAGCAAATCTCGGCATAACAGGCCCCGCGACCGGCGGTCGCGTTCGATCGGACAGTGCTCGGCGTTCGTCAGCCCGATCCACAATCCCGTTTCGTTGGCGCCCATCCATGTTCCACCGGCCTCGTCGTCGCGCGGCGCCAGAAACCGCGGTCGATCGCCTCCCCATGCGGGAGGCGAAGCCGGCCGCGCGTACGCCTCGTCCCGGTTGGTCGCTACTATGAGGAGCGCGTCGTCAAAAACGTGGTGAAAAGCGATCAGCGTGCACACGACAGTGCTAACGCCTTGTCAATCGTCGTAGCGGCGGTACTCGGCCCAGGTGTCACGCCTGGCCATCCGTCGAAACCCCGCGAAGATCAGGACACCGATCGTCAGGTGCAGCAACAACAGCGCCAAGGCGATGATCGAAAAGGCGTCGTCGAGCAGCGTCTTGAGGTAGATCGCCGAGTAGACGAGGTACAGCACACCCAAAGTGAGGAGAGCGAACTTGCCGAATCTGGAAGGCTTCCCGCGACCGCGCACCGCCTGTCGTACAACCGCCGCATTCTGGTGGATAGCCACAAACGGATCGTACACGCTGCGATCGAGTGGGACACCACATCGCTCGCATGCAGCCTGAACACCCGGCTGCAGGTGACCACACTGATCGCAAAACGTCAACGCGGTATCGTCTTCCCACGATTCAGAGCTCATGGGCTCAATATACCGGCCGGGTGGTACGTTGTACGACCATTGGTCACCGCTTAGTGCACACCGATTAGGAGCGATCATGAAAGCCGTATTCCCGATTCTGCTCGCGCTGGCCACGCTCGCGCTGGTGGCGACGTCGGCCCGCGCGCAACGGAACTCCGACGAGGAGCTCGACACGGTGGTCGAGGCCTTTCTCGATCGATACTTCGACTTTTACCCGACCGCCGCGATGCGGGCCGGCCTGCACGACTACGACGGTCGCCTCGGCGATCGGAGCGCCGCCGCGATCGAAGCCTACCTGGCAGACATCGACGTGTTCGAGGAGCGGCTCCTGGCGGTTGCGCAGGAGGAGCTCTCGCCCGACCAGCAGGTGGACCGCGTAGTCATTCTGCGCCAAATCGATCGCGACCAATTCTGGTTGGAGGAGCTGGCGACGTGGCGCAATAACCCGCGCTACTACGCCGGCCAGATGGATCTCACGTTGCTGCTGTTGCTCGATTACGCTCCACTCGAGAAGCGGATGGTGTCGATCGTCGAGCGACTCGAGCAGTTTCCGAGCCTGGTGGCAGCCGCGCGCGCAAACATCGACAACCCACCGCGTCCGTTCATCGAGACGGCGCTGATCACGTACCGCGGGCTACCTAACTTCCTCGAGAAGGATCTCGTCACAGCGTTAGCATCGGTCGACGATCCGGAGCTCCAGCAGCGATTCCGGCGGGCGATACAACAAGCGGCAGCCGCGCTAAGCGACTACGCCTACGAGCTCCAGATGCGGCTGGGAACACCGCCCTTTGGCGAGTACGCGATGGGCGCCGAGAGCTACCGGCGCATGAACTCGCACCTGTCGGCGGTCGACCTGCCGCTCGACCAACTGAAATCGATCGGCGAAGAAGAGCTTGCCCGGCTCCAGAACCTCGCCTACGAGCTCGCGCTCGAGATCACCGGCGATGTTGAGAACCCCAACCGCGACGAAGTCGTGCTCGCGGCGTTTGACGCGATCGGTTTGGATCAGCCGGCGCCGGATGAGATCGTCAGCAGCGCCGCCGACGTCATCGGTGACCTGAGAACGTTTGTCGACGAGACAGCGATCGGGACGGTGCTGCCAGGCGACGTCGAGGTTCGAGCGATCCCACCGTTTCGACGGACGAACTTCGCCTACATTTTCATCCCCGGTCCGTTCGAGACCGCTGCCACGACTGGTTTTTACTTCATACAACCGGTCGAGGAGAATTGGTCGGATGCGGTCAAAACAGAGTTTCTGACTCGCAACAACGACTGGGCGATCTTGAACACCAGCGGTCACGAGGCGTATCCAGGCCACTATCACCACTACAATCACATCAACCGTGCCCCGACTCGGGCCCAGCAACTGTTGACTGCATACGTCACGACCGAGGGGTGGGCCCACTACGGCGAGGAGATGAGCTGGCGCCAGGGTCTGGGCGGTGGCGGACCCAGGCTCGGACTGGCAGTTGTCCAGGACGCGCTGCTTAGGGTCGTCCGCTACTTGACATCAATCGGCCTCCACACCGAAGGCATGTCGGTCGAGACAGCCGAGGAAATGTTCCACCGAGTGGCCTATCAGGACTCGGTCAACGCGCGCCAGCAAGCGCTGCGCGGGACCTACGACCCGGAGTACCTGAACTACACGTTGGGCAAGCTGATGATCTTACGCTTGCGAGACGACGCGCGGGCGGGGGCCGAAGCCCGTGGCGAACCTTTCGATCTCAAGGCGTTCCACGACGACTTCATGAGCCGCGGCGCACCACCGGTCCCGTGGGTTGGCCGGCGGATGCTGAACGATCCGGAGTGGCATCCGTTTCGTTGATGCGGGCGGTCTATATCGAGCGCCACGGTGGACCCGAAGTGGTAACCGTCGGTGAGCTAACCGTACCCGAACCTGGGCCCGGTGAGGTCCGCATCAAGATCGTCGCGGCGGCGCTCAACCACCTCGATCTGTGGGTGCGGAGCGGCATCCCGGGTATCGAGCTTTCGATGCCACACGTGCTCGGCTCCGACGGAGCAGGTGTCATCGACGCGCTCGGTGACGGCGTCGAATCCTTCGCCGTGGGCGACAAGGTGCACCTGCAGCCGGGTCTCTTCTGTGGCGATTGCGAGTACTGCGAGCAGGGTGAAGAGTCGCTTTGCACTCGCTATCGGTTGCTCGGCGAGCACGTGTCGGGGACGTTCGCTGAGTTCGCGATCGCTCCCGCGGTCAACGCGTACCTCAAGCCGGACACGTTGACGTGGGAGGCGGCGGCTGCCTTTCCGCTAGCGTACGAGACCGCCTGGCGGCTGCTCATGTCGGCCGGCGGATTGAAAGCCGGGGAAAGCGTCTTGATCCACGGCATCGGCGGTGGCGTCGCCGGTGCCGCACTCCAGATCGCCAAGCACGCGGGTGCACGCGTCTACGCGACTTCATCGAGCCAGGCCAAGCTCGATCGAGCGCTCGAACTCGGCGCCGATGTCATCCTCGACTACACCGTGCAGGACATACCCGCGGCGATTCGGGAGCACACTTCCAAACGCGGCGTTGACCTCGTCATCGACAACGTCGGCCAAGCTACGTGGCGCGACTCGATTGAGAGCGTCCGCCGCGGTGGGCGGATCGCCACCTGCGGGGCCACCACCGGAAACGATGCCGTGACGCCAATCAACCGCGTATACTGGAAGCAGATCTCGATACACGGCTCGACGATGGCCAACCGGCGGGAGTTCGAGGCGGTCTCGGAACTCGTGATCGACGGCGATATCGAGCCGATCATCGATCGCACCTTCCCGCTCGAAGAGGCCCCGGCGGCTCTGGAGCGCCTGGCGAGCGGAGATCAGTTCGGAAAAATCGTACTGACCACTGGAGCCACAACGTAGGCGCAAAGGGGCGAATGCGAGTTCGATTTCTGTCAATGTTGGCTTGGTTAGTAATCGCCGGCGGGGTCGGCTTTGGCGCGTGCCAACGGAGCGACCCGGCGACTACGACCGTCGACGACCCCGAGACCGAAATCCCCGATACGCTGAGCACCGTAGAGCAGTCAGCGTTCGCGGTTGACCTCGAGCGTTATAACGAGATGTCAAGCGGTCGCTTGGATACGGTCGACATGCTCGGACGAGCCGATGATGCGGCGTGGCACGTGCAGGTGTTGAACTACCGGACCGATCTCATCGCTATGACGTATGCCACCTGGTATGACGGCCCGGACAGCGCGGCGCTGATCGCCGCCGATGACCAACCGCACCTCGAGGACAACCTCGGCAACGTTTACAATGGAGTTGTGATCCCTAGCAATCCGCGCTTCAAGATCGATTCCGGGACGACCGCCGTCGGGGTATACGTGTTCACCCCTGCGGTCAACACCGCAGCCGACTCGCTGACGCTGTTCATCAACGACTCAACGCCACCGACGATTCGGGTCGGTCCGTTCGGGATCTTCCACGATCACACGTCTGGTTCGGGTCCGCTGTCGACGGGTATCAGCGGCGGCCTCTCCTCTTATAAACTCGAGATCGTCTCGTTGAGATGCTCGAAAGAGGGCGGCTACGTGCGCGTGAACGGCGAGGTGAGGAACATCTCGAGCGAGGCGTTGGAGGACGTCGAGGTGGTGGCGAGCTTCAGCTCCGCGGATGGAACACTGGTCAAATCGGGCAGCGCCGTGATCGATTTCAACCCGCTGCTTCCCGGCCAAAGCTCGGCCTTCGAGGCGCGAGCCGAGGACGATCCGGAAGTGTCCGACTGCAACTATATCTTCAGAAAGCTCGGCGGCGGAGAGATCCGTGCCCGAATCCCCTAGCTCTTGCAACTAGCGTAGCCTGCTAGCCGACCTCACTCGCGTACTCGTGATAGAAGTGCGCCGCAGCAGCGATCCCGCGATGAAAGTTGTCCAAGTCGAGGTTCTCGTCGGGGGCGTGGGCATTCTCGTCGGGTAGGCCGAACCCCATCAGAATCGAAGTCAAGCCTAGTGTGCGTTGGAAAGCGTTGGTGATCGGGATCGAGCCACCCTCGCGCGTGAAGACGGGCTCGGCGCCGAACGCCGCCGCGAGAGCGCGTTTGGCCGCCTGGTTGGCGGGGTGATCGAGCGGCGCCAGGTACGCGTGGGCGCCATGGTGGGCAGTGATCCTTACGGTGACGCCCGGTGACGCGACTCGTTCGACATGACTCTCAAAGAGACGCGCTATCTCCTGCGGATCCTGATCCGGGACAAGCCGCATCGAAACTTTGGCCGACGCCTCGCCCGGCAGCACCGTCTTCGCGCCATCACCTGTAAAACCGGAGATCATTCCGTTGATGTCCAGCGCCGGCCGGGCCCAGGTGCGCTCCAACGTCGAGAAGCCCGCTTCTCCAACCAACTCTGAAACGTCGAGCTGCTTCTTGTACGCCTCCTCGTCGAACGGGAGCCGAGCGTACTCGCTGCGCTCTTCTTCGGTTAGTGGTCGAACACGATCGTAGAAACCATCGATCGCGATCCGCTCGTCGTCGTCTTTGAGCGACGCCAGGATCTTGGCCAACGCCTGCGCCGGATTCGCAACCGCACCGCCAAAGGAACCGGAGTGCAGGTCGGTATTCGCACCCCGAACGTGGAGCTCCATGTAGCATAGGCCGCGCAAACCGTAGCACAGCGACGGCACGCCACGGGCAAACATCGGGCTGTCCGAGATCATGATCACATCGGCAGCCAAATCGGTGTTACGCTCGACCAAGAACGGCTCGAGACTCTCAGAGCCGATCTCCTCTTCGCCCTCGAGCAGAACCTTCACGTTGCACGGCAACCCTCCGTGAACGGCGAAGTGCGCCTCCCACGCCTTCAAGTGCGCCAAGACCTGACCTTTGTCGTCTACCGATCCGCGGCCGTAGATCTTCCCGTCACGAACCGTTGCTTCGAACGGTGGTGAGGTCCACAATTCGATCGGGTCCGGCGGCTGGACGTCGTAGTGACCATAGAACAGCACGGTCGGGGCGCCCTCCGCCTCGAGCCACTCGGCGTACACAATCGGATGACCGTTGGTCTTGATGACCTCCACGGTTTGAAACCCAGCATCTCGTAGAGAATCGCGACAGTAATCCGCACACCGCTCAACGTCCTGAGCGCGTTCGGGATCGGTCGACACGCTCGGGATCGCGACGAACGCCTTGAGCTCTTCGACGTGCGCATCGCGCCGAGACTCGATGTGATCAATTACCGCATCCATAGGCTCACCAATAGGGTTCGGGACAAGTACGCTTGGAGCCGCCGCCAAGCATCGACGGCCGGAGCGAGTCCGCGGTCCGGCTCGCGGTCCACCCACAGCCAAAAGCCGTGATCGACAGCATCATAGACGTGAACGTCGTTCGGCACGCCGGCTTCACGAAGGGCAGCCACAAATCGCTCGACCTCGTCGGGTGGGATGCCACTATCCATCTCAGCGAACGTGCCATAGATCTCGTGGTCGATGCGGGCCAGCTCCGCCGGGTCTGTCAGCAGTTGACCGTAGAAGATCGCTGTGCCTTCGTGTTCCTCTCCGCCGAGTGCGTAGCTGAGCGCGATGCCACCACCAAAACACCAGCCGATCGTGGCTATGCCACCGGTCACGTCATCACGCGCGCGTAAGAAACGCTGGGCACCATCGAGGTTCGCAATGACGGTCGTCATGTCGCCTCGTGCCTCGCGCACCAGCGCCATGTTTTCGTTCTGGTTGTTGCCGGTGCGGGAGCGGTAGAGGTCGGCCACCAAGGCAACGTATCCTTCCTCCGCGAGCGCGTCTGCTACCTGCCGGACGCGATCGTTCAAGCCGTCCCACTCGTGGATCAGGATCACGGCCGGGTGCGAACCGTCGTCGGTCGGCACAGCGAGATAGCCCATGGTTTGAGAATCGGGCGCGAAGTACCGCACCGGTTGCCCGGCCGGCGGAGGCGCCATTCCTAGCAACGCCGCCGGCAAAGAGTCGCCGCCTGTGGCGAGATCAGCTGGACGAGCGCTAATCCCGTCGGAATCCGATGCCGCGCCCCCGCAAGCGGAAGCGACCAGACTCGCGTTCACAACCAAGCGTATCAACCGATTTCGGTATGCATCTCTGCGCATCGTGTCTCCTTCTCTCGACTAGCTGAGCAGCTCTCCCCGGAACACCGTCACAGCACGCCCGCTGAGAATCACCCGATCACCAACTAGCCGCGCGCGAACGATGCCACCCCTGGTCGAAGCCTGGTATCCGACCAGCTCCTCCAATCCGAGCTTTGCTGACCAGTACGGCGCTAACGCACAGTGCGCCGAGCCGGTTACCGGATCTTCGTCGATCCCGTAGCGGGGAACGAAGAACCGGGATACGAAATGGTGCTCCTCGCTATTGGCGCGGGCGGTAACGATCGTTCCTCGCGCCTTGACGGTAGCCAAGCGACGAAAATCGGGCTCGAGGTTCCTGACCTGGCCTTCGCTCTCGACCTCGACCAGGTAGTCCTGTTGCTCGCTCTTGCCGACGAACAGAGGATCGACGCCGAGCGCCGCGAGCAGGCCCGGTGGCGGCTCGACTGCAACCGCTGGAGTGGCTGGAAAGTCGAGTTCGATCCAATCGTCAACGCGAGACGCCGAAAGCTCCCCGCTGCGAGTCTGGAATCGCACAGCGGCGGACTCTTCTACGACACCACTCTCCCATAGCACGTGTGCGCTTGCCAGCGTCGCGTGGCCGCACAGATCGACCTCTCGCAGCGGGGAGAACCAGCGCAGCTGATAGGCTCCGCCCTCGGGCCACAGGAACGCTGTCTCCGAAAGATTCATCTCGGCCCCCACCGCCTGCATCCAACCGGTATCGGCCGGTCTGTCGAGCAGGCACACCGCCGCCGGGTTTCCGGTGTACGGGCGGGCCGAGAAGGCGTCCACTTGATAGATGGGGATCGGTTTCTTCACCTCGTGCATGCCCTCAATGGTAGCCGCTCTTGGTGGCGCGACAACTGACCTGGTTTGACTGTCCTCACGGCCAAAGACCACATTGCAGAAGCGATGGTCAACGACCCGATTCCTCAGATCACGCCACCTATCGAAGATTACCTGAAGGCGATCTATACGATCGGTCGAGAGCGGGGCGAGCCCCGGGCGTCGACCTCGGCGATCGCCGCCCGGATGCAGGTGTCAGCCGCCTCGGCCACAAACATGATGCAGAAACTGGCGGAGATGCGGCTGGTCGAATACACGCCCTACAAAGGTGTCCACCTCACCATCGCGGGCGAGAAGATCGCACTCGAGGTCGTTCGGCATCACCGGCTGATTGAACTCTATCTGGCGGAAGCGCTGGGGTATTCGTGGGACGCCGTTCACGACGAGGCCGAGCGACTGGAGCACGTCATCAGCGAAGAGTTCGAAGATCGCATCGATGCGATGCTCGGCCACCCAACCACCGACCCCCACGGCGATCCGATTCCACCCAAGGAGGGCCGGCTGCCCGACGACGTCCACCGTCCGTTGAATGAGGTCGCTACCGGTGACCGCGTGATCGTTCGTCGGGTCTCCGATCGGGACGGCGAGCTGCTGCGCTCGCTATCGTCGCTCCGTCTCGTACCCGGCGCTCGGATCACCATCGTCGAGCGCGCCGGGTATGGCGGCGCGATAACGCTCGAGCGTAATGGCGAGACGGTCTCGATCGGCGAGCGGCTGGCCAGCAAGGTCTTCGTCGAACCCGCATGACCGTCGAGTTCCCGCTGCATTTCATGGTCCAGGGCGAAAAGGGCCGCGTGGTCGGCATTCGCTGGCGTGAACAAGACGTAGCGGATCGGCTGGCTGAGATGGGATTCGAGAAGGGTGTCGCCTTTGAGGTCGTCGCTCACGACCCAGAGCGTGGCATCACCGTCCGCCTCGACGACCGCGAGCTTTCGCTCGTACCGTGGCTAGCGCCGGTGATCTACGCCACGGAAGACCCCACCAACTAATCTGCTAGGCTACCAGGTCGGCTCAGCGGCTCCGGCCCGGTGGTTGACGTAGCGGGCACACACGAACAGGAAATCGCTCAGTCGATTGATGTAGGGCAGGATCGTCCCCGGAAGATCATCCGCCTGCAGTCCCACGATCGCGCGCTCCGCGCGCCGACAGACGGTGCGTGCAACGTGGAGAAAAGCCGCCGCCGGGCATCCCCCCGGCAACACGAACGCTTCGAGCGGTGGCAATTCACCTTGCCACGCGTCGATCTCGCTCTCCAACGATTTGATCCGCTCCGCGGGAAGATCGAACTTCGATCGCTTGCGTCGGTCGGGATTTGGCGTCGCCAGGATCGCACCGACCACGAAGAGGTCCTGCTGCACCCGTTCAAGGGCGGCGGACACATCCTCGTCGATACCCTGAGCGCGGGCCACGCCCAGCCAGGCGTTGAGCTCGTCCACGTCACCGTACGCCGCGACGCGTGGATCGCTCTTCGCCACCCGTCCACCGCCGAACAACGCGGTGCCGCCATCGTCACCGGCTTTCGTGTAGATCTTCACGTCTTGACCGTCGTCATCGGGAGATCGATGACCTCGGCCTCGAGATTGTCACTCCCTAGACGGGTACCGGCGTTACAGTAGTTCCGATGAACGAACGCGAGCGCGATCGAGCCCAACTCGGGGCTGACCCCGGCGGCGGTGATCCGCGCCACACCTGGCTTGTCGCCGCCATCGAGCAGCGTGCCCGGGGGCGGGGGTCGATCGGTATCCAGCCGCAGCCCGCGCAAGTGCTTGGCCGGTCGGCCGCGAGCCCACAATCGAGCGATCGCTTCCTGACCTGGATAGCACCCCTTGTCATGGCTGATGGCGTTGTCGGTCGGCGCTTCGAGCGGGATCGTTTCCTCGGTCAGCTCCCGCCCGAAGGCGGCGACACCGGCTTCGATCTGGAGTACCGTCCACGCATCCTCGTCACCGACAATCGCCCCGCCAGCGATTAGTGCGGCTTGTACTGCTTTGGCCCCGGACTTTGGGGCCCACAAGCGAAAACCGACGTCCCCGGTATCGGTCCAACGAACGATGCGAACCGCCGTCGACCCGATCTTCGTCTCGACGTGTGCGCCCACACGATCGGCCGGCAGGGTCGCCCCGGCGCGGGTCACGATCTCGCCGCTCTTTGGCCCCTGAAGCGACCCGATCGACCATTCATCGCCGTGGTTGCGGAATTCAACTTCCTGACCGAAGTAATACCGTTGGAGCAGCGCTACAACCGTCGAGGCGCAGCCGCTTTCGCAATCCAGCCACAGCGCGTTCTCGCTAGCTGCGACGAGAAAGTCAGCCAGCACACGTCCCTTGGTCGGGTTTAGCATGAACGCCCGCGTGGTTTCGCCCGGCGTTAAGCCGACGATGCGGTTGGTGCAGACGTTGTTTAGGTACTCCTCGCGCTCGGAACCGGTCAGCTCGATAAGTGCGTTGTCGGGACGCGGAAAAAACGCGGCGCTCTCGTGCGCGCCGGTGTACGCCGCATGCCACTGCCGAACGCTGTCCATGGCGGTCAGGGGCCGGCGGGTTCCAGGACGAGTTCCAGCCCTTCGGATCCGAGCGCAACGGGCTCGCTCACCGCGCGCCAGTCGCCCGCCCCCTCCGTCATGGCGTTGCCGTCACTGTCCAACCGCGCAACGACCCTCACATCGTCGGGGAACTCAACCCCGTCGAGCATCGCGTCCGCCCGGCCAATCGCGAAAGCAAACGGGAACCGAACCCTCTGATGACGTTGCACGGCCAACGGTGGCCCACCTTCACCCTCAGTTCGACGAATAAACAGGAAGAGCACCGCGTCGTCGGCAACCGTTCCGGCGTCTGACGGAAAGACGATATCGCCTCGCAACTCGTCGCCGGCCACACTCGCCGACCGCGTCTGCGCACCCGTGACGCTCAGCGAGGGTGGCAACCCAGTTTCGGAAACGAGTGGTCGGTCGCGAGCCTCGCGGGCAAACTCGTCCTCGGGCGTGACTCGTTGACTGCAAGCGACGATTGTGAATCCAACGACCATGAATGTTTTCAGCGTCAATCGCATGGCCGATAGTTTACGACCTCGTTATATAAACTGCATGCTCACCGATCGCGTGCTCGCGGGCCTCGCGGAGACGACGTCGCCGGCTCGCGTGTTGACCGCGCGCGAAGACCTCCTCACGTACGCCTCGGACGCCACCGCCCTCCATCGGTGCGTGCCCGAAGCCGTCGTTATTCCCCGTGACACAGAACAGGTGACTCGCATCGTCAAGCTGGCCAACGAGGAGGGGTTCGCGCTCGTGCCTCGCGGAGCCGGAACCGGATTGTCGGCCGGCGCGGTACCAACCATTGATAGCGTGGTGATGCTGTTTCCATCGTGGAACCGGATCGTCGAAATCGACCCGGTGAACCACACGGCATGGGTCGAGCCCGGGGTGATCACCGCCGATCTCCATGCCGCTGTCGAACCGTACGGCCTGTTCTATCCACCCGATCCGGGTTCGATGCGGATCTGCACGCTGGGCGGAAACGTGGCCGAGAACGCCGGCGGGCTCCGCGGCCTCAAGTACGGAGTCACAAAGGACTACGTCATGGGCCTCGAAGCGGTTTTGCCGACCGGCGAGTTCCTGACGCTCGGCGGCAAGTCGTTCAAAGACGTGGCTGGATACAACCTGCTGGATCTGTTGGTCGGCAGCGAGGGCACGCTAGCGGTCTTCACGCGGATCCTCGTCAGGTTGGTCGCCAGACCTCAGTCGACGCGCACAATCCTCGCGTCGTTTGACTCGGTCGGTGCGGCGGGTCACACGGTCACCGCAATCTTGGCTACCGGGATCGTGCCAGCGACGCTCGAGTTCCTCGACCAGGTCACGATCCGCGCCGTCGAATCGTTTGCCGGGCTCGGGCTCCCCGCCGATCTGGCGGCGCTGCTGTTGATCGAGGTTGATGGGCGAGCGCATGCCGTAGCAGAGGACGCCGACGCCGTCGATCGAATCTGCCGGCAACATGGCGCACGTGAGGTGCGCACGGCCGCCAATGCAGAAGAAGCGGAAGACCTGCGCGCCGCGCGGCGAGCGTCGTTCACCGCTCTTGCCCAGATCGGTCCGACCACGATTCTCGAGGACGTCGCCGTGCCGCGCAGCGCGGTGGCATCGATGCTCGTTCGCATCCAAGAGATCGCCGCCGAGCACCAGGTTCAGATCGGTGTGTTCGGACACGCCGGCGACGGCAACTTGCACCCGACTTGCATCACAGATGCCCGCGACGCCGAGGCGATCGTGCGTACCGAGGCCGCGCTAGAGGAGATCTTCGACGCCGCCGTCACGTTAGGGGGAACAATCACAGGTGAGCACGGCGTCGGGCTCGCAAAGCGCCAGTTCCTGGAACGCCACACAGGCGACCCGGCGCTTCGTTTCATGCGTCAGATCAAGGCCGTTCTCGACCCGAACCAGGTGCTAAACCCCGGCAAAGTGCTGGGGCACTCGGCGCGTTGCGAGCACCCGCCGCACGGTCACCCGGCCTACGAGGAGGCGCTCGCCTGAAGGCGGATCTCGCGCCGCCGGACCCCGTCTTTCATCCGGACAGCGATCTGCTGACGGCCTGCATACAGTGTGGGCTCTGCTTGCCGTCGTGTCCCACGTTTGCAATGACCCCGCGCGAGCGGGCCGGTCCTCGCGGCCGAATCACGCTCATGCGGGCGGCCGCGAGCGGTGAGATCGAGGTCGGTTACCCCCCGTTTACCGAGGCCATGTACTACTGCCTCGGATGCCGAGCCTGCGAGACCGCGTGCCCGGCCGGGGTCGAGTTCGGACGGTTGCTCGAAGCGGCCCGAGCAGCAATCGACAACAGCAACGGGCGCGAAACGTGGCGCCCTGAACCCGCCCAGAGTTGGCTCCTAAACCGGATCGTCGCCCACCCCGCACGGCTCCGGTGGACCGCACGCTCGGTACGGTTGTATCAGCGCGTGCTCAGGAAGCGCACTCGTTGCAAGCGGTGGATCGCCAACCGATTCCCAGACCTCGAGCCACTCGAACCGCTGGCACCCGAAACCCCGCGTCAACGCCGCCGGTGGCGGCCACCCGCCGCGCTTGGGCCATCAGATGTCGTGACCAACGGCGATACGCCGTCTGTGCGTGGGACGTTGGCGCTTCACCCCGGTTGTGTGCAATCGGTGTTTTTGCCCGACGTCAACGCCGACACCGCGCAGGTCTTGGCCTACAACGCTTGGCAGGTAGTGGTGCCCAAACAGTTTCGGTGCTGCGGCGCGCTCCACGCTCACTATGGCCAACCGGATGTCGCTCGTTCGTTGGCGCGGAAAAACATCGCCGCGTTTGAGGCATCGAACGCAGACCAATTGATCTCCAACGCCGCCGGGTGCGGCGCCCACATGAAGGCGTACGGTCAACTCTTGAATGGAGATCCCGCCTGGGCGGAACGCGCAGCGAAGGTTGGCGCCGCGGTCGTCGATGTCACCGAGCATCTCGTCGATCGCGGGGTGCGCCGGCCGCGTCGTCCGATCGGCCTGAGAGCGACGTATCACGACGCGTGTCATCTGATCCACGGCCAGCGGGTGGCCAAGGCTCCACGGTTGCTCCTAGGCTCGATCCCCGGGCTCGACCTGGCGCCGCTTCCCGAGTCGACGTGGTGCTGCGGGTCTGCCGGCTTATACAGCGTGACCCACCCAGAAGCGGCGGCGAAGCTTCAGCAGAGGAAGGTCGGCCACATTTTGGCCACGGGTGCCGAGCTCGTTGTGACCGGCAATCCCGGCTGCACGTTTCAGATCGCGGCCGGGCTGCGCGCTGCCGGGTCATCGGTCAGGGTGGTCCACCCGGCGACCGTGCTGCGCATCGCCTACGAGCTACCGCCGCTATTGCCGAGGCGGCGTTGGCGTCCTACTCCGTTCCGTCGGCCGGCGTAACCCTCCGCCCGGTCAGCTCCATCGACTGGTACTCGGTACCGTCTTCGGCTACCGAGTACATCTCGAAAACAACCGTGTCGGGCTCCGTCCAGTGCGTAACGGACCGCACAGGGACGTCATCCCGACCGGCCATGAAATCGTCGGCAGTAGCTGTCATCGTCACCGAGTTGGTCGCCGGATCGTGGATGCCGCGCGAGACCATCGACGCCGTGGACATGTTGTCCATCCAGATCGAGACATACTCCTCGCGATAGTTGTCGTACCCGTCGAGTCCAATGCCGTGAAATGGCTGCCCCATCATCGAGCCCCTGTGCTCCGACCGCAGCCAGCGACCGCCCAAGATCCACTCGGCGGTCATCGAAGCCTCCATCGTGACCGGCGGCGCTTCGGGCGCAAACCACATCACGACCGTCTCTTCCCACGTACCGATCATCGGCTCCATCAACTTGTGGCCCTCACCGGGCATCGCATACTTGTCGAACATCGCAATCTGTTCGGCGCTCATCTCCTGTCCGACCGCGGCACCAGAGACAATCAACACCCCCAGCAACCCAGCAACGACGCTAAGCCGTTGTTTGCGTTTCAACGTCAGTCTCCTTTCTACTCGCTGGTCATCGTTTGTCACCGCTCCCCTACGTCATACTCGACCGCATCGCTCCGTTGGAACACGAGATCGACCACGCGGGCGTGTTCGTCACCGCCGGGTGCCGACCCAGTCATGATGTAGACCTTCTGTGAATCTGGGTACTCGGCAACTTCGGGCTCCTCCATCGTCGAGAGCGCGAAGATCTCGAGCGGTCCGTCACCCGTGTTCTTGAAGGCGTGCGCCCCGTCGGACCCGGTCGGGCAGAGAATCACGTCGCCGGGTTGGATGTCCCGGGCGCCGGTCACGGTACGCAACTCGCCATGACCCGATCGAACCCAGAAAAACTCTTCGTTTACGTGATGAAAGTGAAACGGCCACATCCGATCACCGGCGGACAAGCGATACAAGCTGTAGCCCAGCAGGCCCGCGCCGACTGACCGGCCGAGCCGCTTCCGGTCACCGCGAAACGGTCCAGCCTCATACGCCTCCCACGGCGTGGCGCCGATCGATACGATGTGAGTGTGCGGTGTCTGCGCGGGAACCGTTTCCGGGAGTTGTTCGTCGACCGGTTCACCTTCGAAGTAATTCTCGACCACCCGACCGTCGCGAACCAACAGCTTGGTCTTCGACGGCTCCGCGGCCAGTTGCTCGACCCAATACATACGTTTCCCCGAATCTGGGTAGACAACCACGTCTCGGTTGAAAAGCGTCGAAGCCATCAGGAGATTGGCGGGCCGATCGGTGCGGTTCAGAAGCTGATGTGCACCTTCACTACCGGGCGGTAACGCGACGAGGTCACCGGCTTTCAGCTGGTACTCTTCGTCGTCGAACCGGATCGATGGTTCACCTCCAAGCACGACAATGATCTCCTCGTTGACCAAGTGGTAGTGGTAGGGCACGTTCGCCTTGCCCGGAGGCAAGACCCACATTCCACAGCCGAGCTTCCTCCCGCCGAGCGGCCGGGAAACATCACCCCACTCGGCCCCGAAACGAACACCGGTTTTCCATTCTTGGAGCGAAAGCTCGGTCAGGTTGGCTACGCCTACGGCCATCGGATACCTTGGGTCTTCGCATGCCTGATCAAACCGAGATCGAACGCGCGATCGATGCCGTTTTTGTCGCCGACGAGTTGCAGGAGGCTGGCTTGCGTCAGCGCCGTGCGCTCAAGCTCCTCGACCAGGGTGTCTGGGAAGGCACGGTGACGCCATTCTTTCAGGCGCGAGCGGAGCAACGAATCAACAGTCACATTCGAATGCTCTGGGACGCTGCCACAGTGGAGCGATTGACCAACCCCACCGAGTAGTTACTGCCCTGCGCTCCACGGCGCCTCGTAAACGATTTCGCCTCCAACCACCGTACGCAGCACTTCCACGCGCCAGATGTCGTCTTCGGGGACGAGCATGAAGTCGCGATCGAGCAACAAATAGTCGGCCCACTTGCCCGGAGAGAGACTCCCAACTTCGGTTTCCATCCCGGCCGCGTAGGCGGCATCGCGTGTAAAACAGGCCAATGCCTCCTCGCGGGTCATGCGCTCCTCCGGATACCAGCCGCCCTCGGGCCAGCCCTCTCGGTCCTGTCGGGTGACTGCGGCGTAGAGCCCGTAGAACGGGTTGGCACTTTCGACCGGAAAGTCGCTCCCGCAGGCGATGTGGACCTCGGCGCGGCGCAGCTTTCGCCACGCGTAGGCGCCTTCGATTCGATCCGGCCCCACCCGATCCTCGGCCCAGTACATGTCGCTGGTCGCATGCGTGGGTTGTATCGAAGCGATCACGCCGAGCTCGACGAACCGGTCGATGTCATCGAGCGCGACGACCTGGGCGTGCTCGATGCGAGGGCGTTTCCACGTCAAATCGACGTCTCCATGATCGGGCGAATGAACATCGAACGCCGCCTTGATTGCAGCCAGGGCGACGCGATTGCCACGATCGCCAATCGCGTGAACGGTGGGCTGGAGGCCGAGACCGACCACCCGCGTCATCTCGGCCGCCAACGCGTCGGGCGGCGTAACCAGTAGGCCCTCGTTGTCGGGATCGTCGCTGTAGGGTGCGAGCAGAGCCGCGCCGCGACTGCCGAGGGCGCCATCTGCATAAAGCTTCACGCCCGCAACCCTGAAGTGTGGACCCGCAAAAGCGGCCGACCCGCCGCGCTCGTCCAGCCAGTCGAGGATCCCCTCGTCGTCGCTGTCCAGGTACACTACGATGCGCGGCTTGAGCTTCCCAGCTCTAGCCCACGCATGGTATGTCTCGACGTTCTCGCGACCGTCGCCCATCGTGTGCACGCCGGTAACACCGACTGAGAGCAGGTGAGTTTGTGCCGCCTCGAGGCGTGCCGCGTACTCGACGTCATCGGGCTTGGGGATCTCGCCTCCGACCAAGACCATCGCGTTATCGACGAGCACTCCTGTCGGTTCGCCGTCGTTGTCGCGCAGGATCTTGCCACCGTCCGGATCGGGTGTCTCAGCCGAGACGCCTGCCAGCTCGAGCGCCCGCGTGTTGACCCACGCCGCATGGCCATCGACACGCGTCAGATAAACGGGTTGGTTCAGATGATCCCGAGCGACCGTGTCGAGCAACTCACGCGTCGGAAACTCCTGCACGGGCCAATCGTTCTGATCCCATCCTCTTCCGAGGATCCACTCATCTGCGGCACGAGTCCCGGAGGTGGCGTGCACCATCTCTGCGATCTCCTCGGCGCTCGACGTCCCCCGGAAATCCAGCGTTCGCAGCGCCAACCCCAATCCGATCATGTGCGCGTGCGCGTCGATGAGTCCCGGTACGACCACGCGGCCGCCGAGATCTTCGACCACCGTCTCCGGCCCCCTAAAACCGGCCACGATCTCGTCGGCCGTCCCAACCGCCACGATCCGTCCGACGGCAATCGCCATCGCCTCGGCCCGTGCGACTTCGGGGTCCATGGTGTAGATGACGCCGTTGGTCATGATCTGATCGGCTGGCTCTTGAGCCTTCGCGGTGAACCCCATCGGCGTAGCGACACAAATCGCCAGCGCCCAAGCCAGCAGCCAGATACGATGAGAGCGACAGATTGGAACGTGCATCTAGGATCCGGGGTCTTCGAGAATCGTAACGCGCCCGCTGAGTACCAAACGCAGGGCACAGCAGATACCTTGGCGCCGCCGTCCATGGCGCGGCCAAGACCAGCGGCGAACTTATGAGGGGTCATGCAGGAGCGCATCCTAGAGTTCATCGTCCCGTTTCTCGACCAGTATGGCTACCTGACGCTGTTTCTCGTGACGTTCCTAGAGACCAGCGCTTTTCTCGGGCTCATCGCCCCGGGTGAGACGGTGATCGTGCTGTCCGGTTTCTATGCGTTTCGGGGCGTGCTCGATCCATGGGCGGTTGGGTTGATCGCCATCGTCGGCGCGTTCGCCGGCGATCAGGTCGGCTACTTGCTCGGCCGTACGTATGGTCACCAGGTAATCAGCCGCTTTGGCCGGTACTTCTTCTTCGACGAGAAACGGTTGCGCGCCACCGAGCATTATTATGATCACCACGGTGGCAAGACGGTCTTCATCGGTCGCTTCATGTCGATCCTCCGATCGTTCGGCCCGGTGGTCGCCGGTATCAGCCGCATGTCGTACTGGAACTTTCTGCCGTGGAGTGTGCTGTCGTGTATCGTCTGGGGCACGACGTTTACGTTGGTCGGTTACTTCTTCGGCGCTTCGTGGGACGCGATTGAGCGCTATCTCGGTTGGGGGGGCGCGGTCGCATTCGTCGTTGGCATCGTGCTCGTCATCTGGCTCCTCCACCGTAAACGCGAGCATCAACTCGAGCAGGAGTATGGGTAGGACCAGCAACATCGTGCTCACAGTCGGCGTCTTGGCGATGACAGCCTGTGGCGCAGGTGGGCCGCAATCCAGGGTCGTCGACCGTAATGTCCTGCGGCTCTACCTAGAATCCGACCCGGCGAGCCTGGACCCCATTCAAGCCGTCGACGTCTACCGTGGCCGTATGGTCGTCTACCTGTACGACGGCTTGGTTCAGTATGCGAACGACGAGGTTCAACCCAACCTGGCGTCGGAGTGGGAGGTCTCAGACGACGGGACCCGCTACCGGTTCACGCTCCGCGACGACGTCTTCTTCCACAACGGTCGTCGGCTAACTGCCGCGGATGTCAAGTACTCATTCGAGCGAGTGCTGAGACCGGAGAACACCAGCCCGCTGACGTGGGTGTTCGAGTTTATCGTCGGCGCCAAGGAGATGATCGACGGCGAAGCCACAGCGCTGACCGGTGTACGCGTAGTCGGGGGCGACCAGATCGAGATCCGGCTGACGCGGCCGTTCGCGCCGTTTCTCTCATTGCTCGCGATGCCGGCGGCGCACGTCGTACCTCGCGAAGAAGTCGAGAGCAAAGGTGATGGCTTCTCGGAAGCCCCGGTAGGTACTGGTCCCTGGGTGTTCGAGTCGTGGGCGCACGACGACGTCATTCGATTGACGGCGAACACACGCTACCACGGTGGCCGACCCAAAACCGACGGGATGGAGATCCGAATCATCCCCGAGACCACCACGGTGATCGCCGAATTCGAGCGCGGCAATCTGGACTGGGCGGATCTGAACGAATTTCCCAGACCGGAGTACGATCGGTTTGCCACCAACACGAGCTGGGAATCGTACGTTCACACCCGACCCGCGCTGATCACGTACTACCTCGCCCTGAACAACGGCAAGGAGAAGTTCAACGATCCGAGAGTTCGCCGCGCACTCAACCACGCCATCGACGTCACCGCGATCGCTAACGCGATCTATCCGTCGGAGATGGTTCGGTCGCATGGCCCGATCCCGCCCGGCCTGCCTGGCTACCGGGAGGCTGGCGAACCGTACGGCTACGACCCTGACCGGGCCAGAAACATGCTGGCCGAGGCCGGCGCAACCGATCTCTCGTTCGATGTGTTCTTTCGCACGCTCGCTCTGAACCAGCGATTCCTAGAGGCGGTGCAGGCGAACCTGGCCGAGATCGGGGTCACGATGAACCTCCGCCAGCGCGATTGGACCGCTGTTCGTCAAGCGATGGAGAAGGGCGAGCTAGACGCCTACCTCGCGAACTGGTACGCCGACTACCCTGACGCCGAGAACTTTCTCTACCCGCTCTTTTACAGCAAGATGGCCGGCGCCGGCGGAAACGCCGCGTTTTTCTCGAACATGGTCGTCGATTCGCTAATCCTGACCGCTCGATCGACTCTCGATGAAGCGCAGCGAGAGTCGATGTACGCCCAGGCCGACTCGGTGATCCAGGCCGAGGCGCCCTGGATCTTCACCGTACACCCGGTGGACGCCGACATCGTCCAGCCATGGGTCGACGGCTATCAGATTCCGCAGGTATTCTATGGAATTAAGTGGATCGACGTGGGGTTGAGAAACAAATGAAATGAGCGGTCCATGCCCAGCCCGGTTTTGGTGGGTCCTCGACAACCCGCTGCGCCGCCTGGTCGCCGATCCGGCCAAGGTGGTCGGGCTACTTGGCCTGTCGCCCGATTCGCGGGTGCTCGAAGTCGGCCCCGGCCCAGGGTTCTTCAGCGCCGAGATCGCCAAGCGGACCGGTCACCGCCGGCTTCAAGCAGTCGACATCCAGCGCGAGATGCTACTCAGAGCGCGCCACAAGCTGCGCACCCAGTTTCTCTGGAATGTCGATTACGTGCAGGCCGAAGCCACGGCGCTGCCGTATGCCGACCGATCGTTCGACGGAGCCTTGCTCGTCACGGTGCTGGGCGAAGTCCAGAATCGAGCGTTCTGTCTACGCGAAGTCTGGCGCGTCCTGAAACCCGGTGGTCTGCTCGTGGTCGGCGAGCAGCGCCCCGACCCCCACTATATCGCGCCACCGGTACTCCACGAGCTGGCTCGC
>DAOWHI010000197.1 GCA_030641505.1 Gemmatimonadota bacterium
GAACAGTTCGTCGAGACGTTGACCTCCATCCTCGGGGTCGGCGCTCGCGAGGTGCACCGGCGTTTGGAGGCGGGCGGTTGGTACGTACGGCTGACGCGTGGGATCTCGCCCGAGATCGTGCGCCAGCTCGAAGCCGCCAGCCTCGATGGCGTGGGTGTGGAATCGTACCGAGTGCGTCGGTATGCCTACGATGGACTAGCGGCCGACTTGCTCGGTAAGGTCAACAACGACAACGAAGGCCTCGACGGCATAGAGCTGTACTACGACGAGGTCCTCCGCGGTATCCCTGGCTACGCCATCCACCAGCGGGACGCGCTAGGACACGAGTACTCGAACTTCACGTTTCCGGTCGACGCTCCGGTCCACGGTCGAGATGTGTATCTGACGATTGATCTAGGGGTTCAAGAGATCGTCGAAGGTGCGCTCGAAACGGCTATGAACAAGACGAACGCAAAAGCTGGGAGCGTGGTGGTTGTCGATCCGCGGACGGGCGAGGTGTTGGCGATGGCCACTCGCGGTGGACCCAGGAAAAACGATCAGCGGGGGAGAAACGTAGCCGTGGTCGATCAGTTCGAGCCCGGGTCGACATTTAAGATCGTGCCGCTTACCGGGTTGTACGAGGAGTCGCTGGCGGCACCCAACGATTCGTTGTTCTGTGAGCGGGGCACGTGGCGACGCAACGGGCGCACGATACGCGATGTCCACCCGTACGGCTATCTCACCGTCGAACAGGTGATCGAGGCGTCCTCGAACATCTGCTCGGTCAAGCTCGCTGATCGTCTCGGTGAGGACAGGCTCTACGAGTACGCGCGCAAGTTCGGGTTCGGCCTGCCTGCCGGCCTCGATTTTCCGGGCGAGCCAAGCGGCCTACTCAAACGCCCCGATCAGTGGTCGCCGCTGACGTCCGGATCGATAACCATGGGGTATGAAGTAATGGTAACCTCAGTCCAGATGGCGATGGCCTACAGCGCGGTGGCCAACGGAGGCGAGCTCCTGCGGCCCTACCTCGTGCGGCGAATCATAGATGCTGACGGCGATGTCGAGTTCGAGGGTGGTCCGCAGCACGTTCGTCGCGTTATGGAGCCGGAGACGGCGCGCCTCGTGACCCAGGCACTGGTTCGCGTGGTCGAGTTTGGTACTGCAAAGAGGGCGCAGATCGACATGCTGCCAGTGGCGGGAAAGACTGGCACCGCTCGCAAGGTCGGTGAGCGTGGCTACGACAGCAGTCGTCATACCGCATCGTTTGCCGGCTTCTTTCCGGCTGACGATGCGCGGTATGCGGTTTTCGTCCGCATTGACGAGCCGGTCGGCAAATTCTACGGGGGACTAGTAGCGGCACCTGTGTTTCACGAGATAGTGGAGAACACACTATTGACCCGAGCGGTGGATCGGTCACCCGCGTTGGTCGAGCGGTTCCGTTCCCCCCAGCAGGTCGTGCAACGCGTTTCCGATGGATTTGGCGCGCTGCCGGTGGCAGAGCCGGATACCCTTGCGCCGCCTGAGTCGATCGAATGGCCGGAAGGCGTCGATCCACGCACGCACGTCAAGGTGCCGGATTTCACCGGTATGGGCTTGCGCGAGGCGGTGCGCCGTGCATCGCGTTTAGGGATTCAACTGACATTTGGTGGGACCGGGACGATTGTCGGCCAAGAGCCCGAGCCGGGGGAGGTGTTAACCCGCGGCGGCGTCGTACGGGTTCGGGACAGATAGTGACCATCGAGGCGTCGCGACTGTCCGCCTTGGCCAAGCGAGTCGACGGGCGGGTCGTTGGCGGTACGGATTCCTGTGTCACCGGGGTGTCACACGATAGCCGCCGCGTGCGACCGGGTGATCTGTTCGCCGCCATCGCCGGTTTTGAAACCGATGGCCATCGCTTTATCCACTCGGCCGCCGAGGCGGGTGCCACCGCGGCGTTGGTAGAGCGGGAGGGTCCGTGGCCGGTACCGGTGATCGTTGTCGACGACGTACGCCGTGCGATTGGACCCGTGGCCCACGCGATCGCCGGTGATCCAACGACCCGGATGCGGGTGATTGGGATCACGGGAACCAACGGCAAGACGACGACAACATTCATGACGGCGGCGGTGTTGGGTGATGATGATGCGGCCACGCTGGGAACGCTTGGTGTCCGGCGACGGGGTCGGGTTATCAAGACCGGGTTGACGACACCTGAGGCCCCTGAGCTGGCGCGACTTTTTGCTGACTTGAAGCAGGAGGGAGTGACATCGGTCGTCATGGAGGTTTCGAGCCACGCGATCGCGCTCGGGCGAATCGGCGGGATTCATTTCGCAGCCGGGGCGTTCACGAACTTGAGTCCTGATCATCTTGACTTTCACCCAACGATGGAAGAGTACGGTGAAGCGAAGCTCGACTTCTTTCGTCTGCTCCGTGAGCAGCATGGATTCGGGGCCGTGAATGCGGACGACGCATGGGGTGGGCGATTCCGGGTTGCGGGACCAGCGGGGACATGGCGCTTTAGCGCGCGCGATTCCGCTGCTGAGGTGTACGCGGAGCGAGTCGACGTCGAACGCGACGGTACGACGATGGACGTACGTACTCCGCGCGGGCGATTTACAACCCGGCTGTCGATGGCTGGTCGCTTCAACGCTGCCAACGCGCTGGCGGCGGCGGCGCTAGGCGTTGGACTCGGAGCCGAGCCGGAGGCAGCGGGTCGCGCTCTGGCTGCGGTCGACCATGTGCCTGGTCGTTACGAGGTCTACCGCGGGACGGACATCACCGTAATCGTGGACTACGCCCATACCCCGCAGGCGATGGAACGCATTCTGCTGGCCGTGCGCGATACCGGAGCCCGGCGGATCTTGTGCGTATTCGGCTGCGGCGGCGAGCGCGATCGCACCAAGCGACCGAAGATGGCCGGGGTGGCCGGAACGTTGGCGGACATTGCGATTCTGACGACTGATAACCCGCGGCGCGAACCAATCGATCAGATCGTGTCTGACACCGTGGCCGGATTCGATGATACCGCTGCCCGTTGGGAGCGGATCGATGATCGCGCGGCAGCGATTGAGTACGCGGTCGGCGAGGCCGAGTCAGGCGACGTGGTGTGTGTGCTCGGCAAGGGCGATGAGGAACACATCTTGATCGGCACCCAGCGAATCCCGTTTCGCGATCGGGACGTCGTTCAGCGAGCCTTGGCAGCCCGGGACGGGTCGGCATGAGCGCGAAGCTGACCGCCGATCAGGTGACGGCCGCGCTTGGCGTGGAACCTTGTGGACGATTCCCTCAGCTCTTTAGTGGTGTGACGATCGACACTCGGCGAGCGGCGGCGGGAGAGCTGTTCGTGGCGATCCGCGGCGACCGATACGATGGCAACGATTTCTCGGATGTGGCGGTGGCCGCTGGTGTGTCCGGAGTGGTCGGCGAGAATCGGGACTTCGCGGAGCGTGAGCAAATCGCGTTTTGGGCGGTGCCTGACGGACGGGCCGCGCTCCAGGCGTTGGCGGGCTATTATCGGAAAAGCCTCTCCACGCAGGTGATTGCGATCACCGGCTCGAACGGAAAGACGACCACCAAAGAGTTGATCGCAGCGGTGCTGGGGCAGCGGTTCTCGACCTCCCGTACCAGCGGCAACTTGAACAACCAGATCGGTGTCCCGCTTACGCTGCTCGACATCGAGCCCGACAGCGACTGGGCGGTGGTCGAGCTGGGAACTAGCGAGCCTGGGGAGATCGCCATTCTGTCGCGCATCGCTCAGCCGTCGATCGCAGTCATCACCGGCGTGGCGGCGAGCCATTTGGAGGGGCTGGGCTCGGTCCAGGCGGTGATCGATGAGAAGCTGGCCCTTGGACGAGCTCTGGCACCGGACAAGGTCCTGTTTTACAACGGTGACGACCCGCGGTTGGCGGCCGCGGTCTCAGGGTTGGCGTGTCGCTTGATTTCCTACGGCATCGAGTCGTCGAACGACGTTCGGCCCACACGGTGGAAGCTGGACGGCGAAGGACGCGGAATGTTCGAGGTCGATGGCCGGACCTACCGGTTGCGGCTGGTTGGCCGGCACAACGTGGTGAATGCGCTGGCCGCGGTGGCCGTGGGCCGCGAGGTCGATATCTCACCCGGGGCGATCGCTGTGGGGATCGCCGAGCCCGATACACTGCCGCTTCGCATGCAGTTGGAGCGGTGGGGAGACGTAGTCGCGCTGGTTGATTGTTACAACGCCAACCCCGAGAGTGTGGCGTCGGCAGTAGCCACCCTGGTCGCTCTCGATGACGCGAGTCGACGGATCGCCGTGCTCGGAGAGATGCTGGAGTTAGGCGACCAAAGCGAAGCGTTGCACGAGCAGGTGGGGAGCGAACTGGCTCCAGCCGGTGTCGACGTCGTTGCAACCGTTGGCGTTGGTGCGGCACCGATCGCCAGCGGCGCGGAGGATGCCGGCGTGGCTGCATTCCGATTCAATGACCAGCCTGGCGCGATCCGTTGGCTGATCGACAATCTCCGGCCCGGTGACGCAGTTCTCTTCAAGGCCAGTCGCGGCGCGGCACTAGAGCACGTCGTAGAACCGGTTCGCGAGGCGTGTCTCGGTTGCTCGGTCGAGATCAATCGGTGAGGCGGCGGTAGATGCTCTACGACCTGCTCGTCCCGCTGGCTGATCAGCACACGTTCTTCAATGTCTTTCGATACATCACTTTTCGGTCCGCCTACGCGACCGTTACTGCGCTCGCACTGGCGTTCATACTGGGTCCGTGGCTGATCCGGCGCCTGCACATGCTTGGAGCAGGGCAGCCGATTCGTCGAGAAGGTCCCGCAGCGCACCAGCTGAAGGCCGGCACCCCAACCATGGGGGGCGTGCTGATCATCCTCGCGGTCGTCGTCCCGACCCTTCTTTGGGCCGATTTGAGTCAGCCGTTCATCCAGATGATCCTCGTGGCCACGCTCTGGATGGGCGGGCTGGGTTTTCTCGACGACTACCTGAAGGTCGTGAAGCAGAAGTCGGAGGGGCTGATCGCGATCCAGAAAGTCGTTGGACAGGTCCTGCTGGGCGTTGTTCTGGGCGTATGGTTGTATATGCAACCCGTCCACGGCGAGTACACCACGCTGACGTCGGTGCCGTTCTTCAAGGAACGTTTTGTCGATTTCGGTTGGTTGTACATCCCGTTCATCATTCTGGTGGTGATTGCCGCCACCAATGCTGTCAACCTGACCGACGGTCTCGACGGATTGGCGATCGGGCTGGGAGCGATCGCGGCGACCGCATTCGCCGTCTTTGCTTACGTGATCGGGCGCGCCGACTGGTCGGGCTACCTTCAAATCCCGTACTTCCCCGGTGCCGGTGAACTGACTGTTTACTGCGCGGCGTTGCTCGGCGCCGCTCTGGGGTTTCTCTGGTACAACGCCCACCCGGC
>DAOWHI010000255.1 GCA_030641505.1 Gemmatimonadota bacterium
AGGCTGGCCGAGATGTGTCTCGGTGTGGCCCAAACAGCGAACGAGTTCGAGTGGACGATCGAGCTGAATCCGGCCGACGCCAAGCCCAACAAGCTGGCCAGCTATCGAGCGCACGGTGCCAACCGACTCTCGATCGGAGCGCAGTCCTTTGACGTCGAACGGTTGACGTTTCTCGAACGCGGCCACTCAGGTGGAGAGTCGCGGACTGCCGTTTTGGCGGCGGCTCAGGCGGGATTCGACAACGTCTCGATCGACCTCATGTTCAATCTTGCGGTAACCGGGCGACGAAGAGCGTGGGCGACCGATCTCGCTTCGGCGTTCGAGCTCCCGATAACCCATCTTTCGTTGTACGGGCTCACCGTCGATCCTGGGACGGCATTCGGTGTCCGCGACCGAGCTGGAGCGCGACTCACGTTGAGCGGTCGCGCCTACGCCGCCGAATACCGGGCCGCCTGTCGGGCCGCCCGCCGGGCCGGTTTCGAACACTACGAGATCTCGTCATTCGCTCAGCCTGGCCGGCACGCCGCTCACAACTCCGCGTACTGGTCGGGTCGCCCGTACCTCGGCTTGGGCCCGTCGGCGCATTCGTTCGACGGCGAGCGGCGCTGGGCCAACGATTCCTCGCTGACCGCTTGGGCCGAAGCGCTGGCGACCGGCGCCGACCCACGCGCGTTCGTCGAGCGGTTGGACCCGTCACAACGCGCGCTCGAGACCCTATACCTTGGGCTGCGGACGGCGGGTGGCGTCGAAGTCGACCACCCGCTGCTCCAGCCAGCTGGCGCCAGGCGCGTGGTCGAGGAGCTGATGAGCGACGGGCTGTGTGACCGATTGCGGGATCGGGTGGCGTGCACCGAGCGCGGGTTCCTGGTGTACGACTCGATACTGGAACACCTAGTCGCGGTCACTCGCCGCTCGGGACCGCCCCCGGTTGCCACCGCTCTGAATTGATGTGGCTCTCAACGTCAGGTAGCTTTTGAGCGTCATGCACACGGACGAACAGGAACTGACACGCCGCGAACGGCGGGTTCTCGAAGCCGTCATCCACACCTTCGTGGATACAGCGGCCCCGGCTGCATCACGCGCGGTGGCGCGGGATTTCGATCTCGGCGTGAGCCCGGCCACCGTTCGCAACACCATGAGCGACCTCGCACGCAAGGGGTATCTCACCCAAGCCCACCCCAGCGCTGGACGCACTCCAACCGACAAAGCGTATCGCTACTACGTCGACACGTTGATGAAGATCCAAGAGCTGTCCGCCGACGAGGTAGCGCAGGTCCTGGCCACAGTTAGTGGCGAAACGAGTGCTGAGCAGGAGTTGCTCTCGCGTGCCGTTTTGGCGCTATCGGTATTGACCCACGAGCTCGGACTAGGCCTCGGCCCCCAGATCGGTGGTGGTGTATTGGAGCGCATCAAGCTGGTCGGCCTCTCGAGCGAACGAATGCTGATCGTGCTCGCCATCGACTCGGGGCCGGTGAGAACGATCTACGTCGAGGCACCGCGACCGGTGACCGACGAGGTGCTTTCGTCGCTGGCGCAGTTCCTCAACGAACGGTTGGCGGGGCGAGGGCTAAGAGAGATTCGCGAGACTTACCGCGATCGATTGTCGGATGGACCGACGGAGCACGCTGATCTGCTGAACATCTTCCTTGAGCAGGCCGATACTGCGTTTGCCACCCACCCACCGGTTGACAGCGTAGTGCTCGGCCCGGCGTCGAGCTTGGCCGATCAGCCGGAGTTCGCAGACCGCGAAGGTCTGCGCACGCTGATCGAGCTGACGGAGCAGAAGGAGTTACTGGCCCGTGCGCTGGACGCGCGCAGCGCCGAAGGGATCGTCATCTCGATCGGTGGTGAGCACGCTCAAGAGCCCTTGCTCGACTTCAGCTTGATCACCACGCAGTACGAGATGGCCGGGGTACGTGGAACGATCGGTGTCATGGGGCCGACCAGAATGCCATACGAGCGCGTCGTCGCGTTGGTCCAATACACCGCCGACCTCCTTTCGTCGCTCCCCGACCGGAGCGACTAGCCGACCACCCAACCAATGACGAAACGTGACTACTACGAGGTATTGGGCGTCTCGATCGACGTATCGGACGAAGGGATCAAGCGGGCCTATCGCAAAGTCGCGATGG
Source organism: Gemmatimonadota bacterium (assembly GCA_030641505.1). Lineage (GTDB taxonomy): Bacteria > Gemmatimonadota > Gemmatimonadetes > JACCXV01 > JAHWKZ01 > CAMYLR01. The sequence goes on from DAOWHI010000255.1 coordinate 2,133, forward strand.
AGAATCATCCCGATCGCAACCCGAGCGATCCGGCGGCCGAGGAACGTTTCAAGGAAGCGTCTGAGGCGTATTCGGTCTTGCGCGATCGAGATCTCAGGGCCCGGTACGATCGGTTCGGGCATGCCGGCGTCGGTCAGGGCGCCGGAGCGGGCGGTTTTCAGGATTTTGACTTGGCCGACGCGTTGCGCGCCTTTATGCGTGATTTTGGCGGTTTCGAAGATTTCTTCGGCGCGCCCCGGAGGCATCGTCGACGCCAGGGTCCGCTCAAGGGGAGCGACGTTCAGATGCGCATGCGCGTCACGCTCGAAGAAGTTGCTTCAGGCGTCGAGAAGACGATTCGCGTGAAGCTGTACCAACGATGCGAAACGTGCGACGGCAACGGGAGCGAAAGCGGCGAGCGCACCCCGTGCCCGACATGTGATGGGCAGGGAGAAGTCCGGCGCGCCCAGCGATCGATCTTCGGTCAGTTCGTGAGCATCGAGCCGTGTCCGGAATGTCATGGCGAGGGTCAGGTGGTCAGCGATCCGTGTCGCGATTGCGGTGGCGAGGGGCGCGTGCGTGAGGACCGCAGGATAAAGGTTCGCATTCCGGCGGGCGTGGAAACCGGTAACTACCTAACGCTGCGCGAGGAGGGAAACGCTGGTCCCCGGGGGGGACCGCTCGGCGATCTCATCGTAGTGCTCGAGGTACGACCGCACGATCGGTTTCATCGCGATGGCGATGATGTGCGGATGGAATTCGCGATGTCGTTTCCGATGGCCGCGTTGGGAACCGAGGTCGAGGTGCCGACGTTGCGTGGTGCAGCGACGCTCGTAGTCCCACCGGGCACCCAAACCGGCGCCGTCCTCGAGTTGCCCGGCGAGGGGTTGCCGCGACTCAACAGCGACCGTCGTGGTGACCAGCTTGTGCGTATGGCGGTCTGGGTTCCGACCCGTCTTTCGGCCGCTGAGCGAGAGCAGCTCGAAGCGCTTTCCGAGTCAGAGAACTTCGCGCCGCCGGAAGGAGAAAAGGGTTTCTGGCGAAAGGTGAAGGAAACCTTCACGACGTGAGCTACGTCGAGCTCACGGTGGCTGCTCCGGTCGCCGCCGAGGAGACGGTCACGGCGGCGCTGGCGGCGTGCGAAACGCTCGGCGGTTGGGTCGAGAAGCCGGGTCTGTTCCGCGGCTACTTCTCACCGCCCGCAGCTAACCTAACCGACCGGTTCCGAGCAGCTTGGTGTGATCTCGCCGGTGAGCCGTGTCCACATCCAATCGTTGTACGGAATCGCCTGGCTCAAGACTGGCTCATGGCTTCGCGTGCGGCGGCGAAGCCGATACCGATAACCCGCAGACTATGGGTCGCACCACCGGGAGTCGTGCCGGATGCTGCCTATTCGAAAGTGGTGTGGATCCAACCCGGGCTCGGGTTTGGTACCGGAAGCCACGCTACGACGCAGGCGCTCTTGCGATGGTTGGACCATGGATCACCGTTTCGTTCAGTCCTCGATGTCGGCACCGGAAGTGGCGTGCTGGCATTGGCGGCAGTGGCGTTGGGCGCCGGTCGCGTCGTCGGGCTTGACATCGATCCGGATGCGATCGTTGGCGCGATCGACAACCGAGCTCGCAACGCGCAGGCGAGCGAGTTGATGCTGGTTCGCGGTTCGACGGCGAGCTTGCGGCCGGGTTACCGCTTCGAGTGCGTGCTCGCCAATCTCGACGGGCCGACACTGGCCAAAGAGCTACCGCACATCGTCGGCCTCTGCTCGGCGCGTGGTCGCGTCGGTGTGGCAGGCCTGATGCTGTCCGAGCGTGAACGGTTGATCGACGCGGCGAGGCAGCTCGGACTCGCGTTGCTCGATCAGCGCGAGGACCCCGACCCCACGTTCAAAGATGTCTGGTGGAGCGGATGGTTCGCTGCGCCGGAGAACCCGGTTTGACGCGACCCTGGTGTCTCTCACCCGCAGCTATGGCGGCGGTCGACGCGGCGGCAATCGATGCCGGACTGCCCGGAGTGGCCCTCATGGAAACCGCGGGACGGGCGGTGACTGCGGCGATCATCGGTCGATGGGGAGACGCCGGGCGGGCACGGATTCTGGTAGGTAAGGGGAACAACGGCGGCGACGGTCTCGTCGTGGCGCGCACACTGGCTGCCGGCGGTTGGGAGGTCGAGCTCGTGCTGTTTTGCGATCCGGCCGAGCTGATCGGTGACGCCGGCGCACAGTGGGCGTTGGTCGAGCCGATGGGCTTGGTTGTCGAGCGGATCGAAAACGAATCGCAAGCTGCCGCGCTCGGCCAACCGTGCGACCTCACGTGTGCCGTCGATGCGCTATTGGGCACCGGTCTCCGGGGCGAGGTCCGGGAACCGATGCGGACCGCGATCCGTGCGTTGAACGAGGGCCCGCTGCCGGTCGTCGCTGTTGATGCGCCATCCGGTCTCGACGGTTTGACCGGCCGCCCGCTTGGCATCGCGGTTCGTGCCGCGATGACCGTCACCTTTGGTTTTCCCAAGCCGGGACTCTTTCTCGGCACTGGTCCGGCGCACACCGGTCACCTGATCGTGGCCCCCTTGGGGTATCCGCCGAACGCGCTTGATGCCGCCGGACCCGCGCCGCTGGAGTGGAGCAGGCTCGAACAAGCCCGCGCCGCGTTGCCGCCGCTCGCCATCGACGCACACAAGGGATCCGCCGGACGACTGCTGCTGGTCGCCGGATCTGAAGCATACCGTGGCGCAGCGGTGCTCGCGGCGACCGCCGCACTCCGATCCGGCGTCGGCCTGTGCATGGTGGTTACGCCGGCATCGATCGCCGAGTTCATCGTCGGCGCCGTGCCAGAAGTGATCGTCGAATCCTTACCCGTCACCGACTCGGGTGAGTTGTCGCCCACGGCCGCCGAGCGGGTCGCTCGGTTTGGAGAGCGTGTTGACGCGATCGCGATCGGGCCCGGACTGGGCGGTGGTGCGGGAGTGCGGCAGGTGGTCGAGGCTGCGGTTGCCACCGACCGACCTCTAGTGTTGGATGCCGACGGTCTGAATTCTCTCGCTGATGTGCCGGAGACGATCCGGCGCGACCCGCCGACCGTTATCACGCCACACCCCGGCGAGCTAGCGCGATGGCTGAATGAGAAGGCGGGAACGATCGACGCTGACCGGATCGAAGCCGCGCCACGCGCGGCCGACCGGTGGGGGGTTCACGTCGTGTTGAAGGGTGCGCCAACGGTCATCGCCGATCCGGATCGTCGCACGGCGCTCAACCTGACCGGCAACCCGGGTTTGGCGACCGGTGGCAGCGGCGACGTGTTGACCGGCTTGGTGGGCGCTCTGCTGGCCCAAGGCGTGGCGCCGCCTTTGGCCGCTCGGGCGGCGCCGCTGCTTCACGGGCTGGCCGCCGACTGGGCCGCGCACGACCTCGGCGAGCGCGGGCTCGTACCCAGCGACCTCTTTCGCTATTTGCCGCTGACGATCCGCGAGCTCGGGGCGGGGCGTGGTCCAGCGTTGCTCGAACGGATCGATCATCGTTACAAGACGTTGTTGACGGTTGGCGACACCGGCGCGTGATCCCCGGCGCCGCAACCGTAGTCGCCTCCATTGTGACCGTTTGGGTGCTCATCGGGGCCAGCTCAGCGATCGGTCAGCGAGTCAACCGATTCGACCCCGAAGATTGGGTCACCCTCCGCGATTTTCGCTTCGTGACATCGGTGGCGGTGTCGAACGAGATCGCCTACTTCGGGACGACCGCCGGAGTCGAGCGGCTCGACACGCTCCGCGACCAGTGGCTCGCGCCGATCACCTCGGCCGATGGTTTGCCCAACGAACGGGTGACCGCGGTGGTCGTCGATCCAACCGGCGGCGATTTGTGGATCGGCACTGCGCGAGGCGTGTCCCGCTACGCCGAGTTCATCGGCGAGGTGGAGCGTGTCTTTGGACCGCCGCCGACCTTCGTCGAGGAACTCAGGATCGATCCCGATGCGGGAACCGTGTTCGCTAGAGTTGGAGGGGGCTGGTGGAGCGCGCGCGTCGGTTCGCCCGCAATGGAACGGAGCCCGCCGCCGCCGGGTGACGCGCGCGGCTCGATCGATGTCGATGTTATCGACCCCTTCGATCTGCCGTGGACCGATCCGCTGTATGTCGACAGCGAGATCGACCGCAGCCAGAGCGTTCGCTTGACCCAACTCGATCGAGATTTGCGCGGCGACTTCTACGTCGGGACGTGGGGTGACAATGGCCGCCTTTGGGGTCGCGCGCGGTTGGAATGGGAGCCGCTCCTGTTTGGGTTGGGTGGTCGCGGTGGGGGGCCCATTGTGGAGACGACCAACGGGATGTGGTTCGTGCCGATCGGTCGTCCACGCGCGAGAACGGAACCGGCACCGGTGGCGATCGCTTTTGCCCATCGTGACGGACGCTGGTCGTACGCGGTGCCACGATCCGAGCCCGGATTGCCGACCGCGCTTGCGACCAGTGCCTCGGCCAGTGGTGACACGTTGTACCTGGGATCGGACTACGGTTTGACCCGCTACGCGGAGGGCGAGTGGACCACTCGCGGGTGGAACACCGATCCACCGAGTGATGCGGTCACGGCCCTGCACGTCGATGGCCCCCGATTGTGGGTTGGGACGTCGCGTGGCTTGACACTCTGGGATCGCGATACCGACCACCCGACGGCACACTTCTTGACCGGTCGATCGATCACCGCGCTGGCGGTTTCGGCTGATGCTGTATTCGTAGGCACGAGCCTCGGCTTGTACGTCGGCCCGCGTGATGCGACGGCCGGAGCGGGTTTCGCGCCCGATTCGTTTGTGCGGACCGAAAGCCGCGGAAGTCGGATCCGAGCCCTCGCGGTTCGCGACACCTTGCTCGTTGTTGCGACCGGGGTCGGGCTCGGGGTCTTCAACCGCTCGAGCGGCGAGTGGCGCTTCGTGGCCGCGGTCGAAGGGCGGCTTGAAGCGCCGCCACTGGCGGTGGCGATCGACGACCGACAGGTGTGGGTCGGCACCGATCGTGGGCTCGTTCGGTGGCGGCTGACGACCGACGAATGGGACGTCTATCGTCCCAGCGACGGGTTGGCCGGATTGCCGGTGCAGCACTTATTGGCCGCCGAGGACGCGGTTTGGGTCTCGACCCCCGACGGAGTCAGCCGTTTCGGTTGGCGCCAGGCGCGGCGTTAGAACGAGTCGATGGAGCCCGGCGAGTTCGATTGGATCCGGCGCATCGTGAGCTGCCTGGGGTCGGGTGGCTCGGAGATCGGCGACGATGCGGCGGTGCTGACCGGTCCGGATGGCGAAACGTGGGTGTGGACAATCGACACGCTGGTCGAGAACGTGCACTTCCGATTCGATTGGTTGGAGCCCGAAGCGGTCGGCCACCGCGGACTGATCGCCAGCCTCAGCGATCTGGCGGCGATGGGCGCCGAGCCGATTGCGGCGCTGACCGCGCTAGCCGCGCCAGCCGATGCATTGGCTGCTCGGGTTGAGCGACTCTACGCCGGATTGGCCGCGACCGCCCAACACGCCGGCTGCCCGGTGGTCGGTGGCGACTTGTCGCGGGCCGGCGAGGTTCAGCTCACCGTCACCGCGCTCGGTCGCTGCCCGGGCCAGGTGCTGACCCGGGATGGGGCTCAACCGGGTGATGAGGTGTGGGTCACTGGCGCGCTCGGTGGACCGGCTGCTGCGCTGGCGTTGCTGCTGCGCGAAGGACCTACGCCCGAGGTGCTTGCTCATCCGGCGTACGATCGGTTGGCTCACCCGTCGGCCCGAGTCCCCGAAGCTCAATGGCTCGTGGATCGTGCTCGATTGGGCGCCGCCATCGACATCTCGGATGGATTGTCGGGTGATGCCGGGCACGTGGCGCGCGCCAGCGGCGTGGGGATAATGATCGAGACCGAGAGGGTACCACACGATGCCGGTGCGAGGGATGTCGGTCGCCAACTGGACGCCGATCCGATCGAGTGGGTGCTCCACGGCGGCGAGGAGTTCGAGCTTCTGCTGACCGCTCGCGCGGGATCGATCGGCCCTCTCGTTAACGAGTTCGAAGCGACGTTCGGCGTTTCGCTGACCGAAATCGGAACGGCGATCGAAGGCGCTGGCGTGAGGTGCATCGAAAATGAGGTCGTCAGGCCGCTCGAACCCGAATCCTGGGACCACTTCGGTACGCCGTCCGATCTCGGCTCGTAGCTGGCCAAGCGGTTGCATCGACCCGACGCGGTCGGTTAGGATTCATCACCCATCCGAAAGTCGACCGCAACCATTGCCAGATCTCTTACGATGACGACAATCGCACGCCTCACCGCCCGCGAGATCCTCGACTCGCGCGGTCGGCCGACCGTCGAGGTCGACTGCTGGACCGATTCCGGCATCATGGGTCGAGCGGCGGTCCCGTCTGGTGCATCGACCGGCGAACACGAAGCACTCGAGCTACGTGATGGCGATCGCAATCGGTACCACGGTGCCGGCACCCTAAAGGCGGTGGCCCACGTTCACGAAACGATCGCGCCGGCGGTCGCTGGAATGACGCTCAGCGATCAGGCGGGGATCGATGCGCGACTGTTGGAACTGGACGCTACGCCTGACAAGTCTCGACTGGGCGCCAACGCGATTCTGGCGGTTTCGATGTCGGCTGCGGTGGCAGCGGCCAATGCGGCTGGTCAACCACTCGCTCGATCGCTTGGCGGCGATGCGGCCAATGTTTTGCCGGTTCCACTGTTCAACATCCTGAACGGTGGCGAGCACGCCGACAATACCGTCGACATTCAGGAATTCATGATCGCTCCGATCGGGGCGCCGACGTTCGGTGACGCGTTGCGGATGGGGGCCGAGGTGTACATCGCGCTGAAGCACGTGTTGACGACTCATAGCTTGGCCACAACCGTTGGCGACGAGGGCGGGTTCGCTCCCGACCTGGCGTCGGACACACAAGCACTCGACCGAGTTGTCGAAGCGATCAGCGAAGCCGGTTACGTGCCCGGCGAGGAGATCGCCATCGCGCTCGATGTGGCCGCCAGCGAATTGTTCACCGACGGTCGTTACCGATGGAAGAAACAGGGTGGACCGCTGATGAGCGCCGAAGATCTGATTGCGTTTTACGCTGACCTCTGCGATCGCTATCCGATCGTATCGATCGAAGACGGCTTGGCGGAAGACGATTGGGAAGGTTGGAAATCGATGACGGCGTCGCTCGGCGATCGAGTTCAGGTAGTTGGTGACGACGTGTTTGTCACAAATCCAGAGCGATTGCGTCGCGGGATCGCCGACGGCGCCGCCAACGCCATTTTGATCAAGCTCAACCAGATCGGCACCGTGACGGAGACCTTGGCGGCGATCGACGTAGCCCGTCAGGCCGGCTACGGCTGGATCATCTCGCATCGATCGGGGGAGACGGAAGACACGTTTATCGCGGACCTGTCTGTCGCCGCCGGTGGTGGTCAGATCAAGTCCGGCGCGCCGGCGCGCGGTGAGCGCACGGCCAAGTACAATCGGTTGGTACGGCTCGAGGCCGAGCTCGGCGATCGAGCGCGATACGCGGGTCGGGAGCCGTATCGCAGCTACATCGGGATGGGCTCGTGAGTCGACCGCTGGCCGATCGGCGCCAGCGGCGGCGCCAAAAACGCGCCTTCCTGGCCGCGGTGGCTGCGCTCGTCGGGTACGGGTTGTTTGTCGGCGACCATCGACCGCATCACCTCGGGTTACTGTACCTCGAAGAGCGGCGAACCGAGGAGCAGATCGCCGAGCTAAGACGTGATCACGCGGATTTGACCGCCCAGCGCGATGCCTTCGAGGACGATCTGTTCACGCTCGAAGCGCTGGCTCGACGCAAGGGGATGATCCGCCCTGGCGACGTCGTCTATCGGATCGTTCCGGTCCCCGCCGACGTCGACTCACTGGCTCCGCCAAACCCGCTCCGAGCCGACTCGAGCGCCCAACAAAGCCGGGCCGATCACTAGCGCGATCCCGTTTCGACCAGTGTTTGACAGCCAGCCAGCCCCCGAATACATTCGGTTTTACATCGCGGGGTGGAGCAGTCTGGTAGCTCGTTGGGCTCATAACCCAAAGGTCGCGGGTTCAAATCCCGCCCCCGCCACCAAAGTGAAGAGGGGTGGTCGGTTGGCGATCACCCCTTCGTTGTTCTCGCGGCGGCGTAGCTCAGCCTGGTAGAGCAAGGGACTCATAAGCCCTGGGTCGCAGGTTCAAATCCTGCCGCCGCCACCATCTCTTTATGACGCGGCGGAGCCACGATCTCGCGGTCGCCTTTGGCGATCATTGGAAGCGCTACTTCGCTCCCCAAGGGGCGGACACCGTTGTCGTCGCGGTTTCTGGCGGCGTCGACTCCATGGCGCTGTTGGCGCTCCTCGCGCGGGATCACGTGGCGGGTTCGGAGTTGCGCATCGTGGCCGCTCATTTCGACCATCACACGCGAGGGTTGGAAAGCGCCGAAGACGGTCGGTTCGTGGCGGAGGTGGCCTCCCGATGGGGCGCCGACGTCGAGCTCGGCGAGGGTGATGCGGTCGCTGACGCGATCGCGGGTGGCGGCGGACCGCAGGCTGCGGCGCGCGAATTGCGTTATCGCTTCCTAGCACGGATCGCCGCTGAGCACACTGCAGCCTCGGTCGCGACGGGTCATCACCGCGACGATAGGGTGGAGACCGTCTTGCTGCGGCTGGTGCGTGGCACCAGCCCCGAGGGGTTGGCGGCTCTGGACCCGATCGAGCAGCACCATGGCGTCCTCATCGTGCGACCGCTGTTGGCGTTTTCCCGGGCCTCGATTCTGGCCTGGGCCGAGGCCACCGGGGTGCCCTTTCGCGACGACCCCTCGAACCTGGAGGATCGCTATCCGCGCAATCGCATGCGACACGAAGTGCTGCCACTGCTGGCCGAGCTCAATCCCCGAGTCGACGAGGCGATCGTCCGCCTCAGCGCGCTCGCCGGGTCGGACAGCGCTTTTCTGAGCGCCGCCGCCGACGACTTGCTGAGCACGGCGACCGAGAGTCGCGTGGAGACGACTTGGCGACTCGTTGCTGCGCCTCTGGTCGACGCCCCGACAGCGTTGCTGTCGCGCGCCGTGATCAGTGGCTGGGCGTGGTGCGCGCCGCACAGGACACCCCCGCCGAGCGGCGAATGGATCGCTGGGGCGGTAGCGTTCCTAAGACGGGGCCACGGTGGAAGCGTTCCAATCCCGGGCGGAGGCGAGCTTCGCCGGTCGACCGGTTGGATCGAGTTCGAGCGTTGTGCCAACGACAGAGGAGGCGGCGATGAGTGAGGCACAGACCGTCACCACGGGCAGCGTGGCCACGGTGCTGATCGATGAAGAGCGTCTCCAGGCTCGGGTCCGCGAGCTGGGCGAAGAGATCACCACCGATTATGCCGAGCGTGACTTGGTGCTACTCTGCCTGCTCAAGGGCGGGATCTATTTCACCTCGGACCTGAGTCGAGCGATCGATCTCCCCATCACGCTCGAGTTTGTGCGCGCCCGCTCCTACGCCGGCACTGAATCGACCGGCACGGTCAAGCTGTCGTGGATAGATGGGCTCGACATTTCGAACCGCGATGTGTTGATCGTCGAAGACATCGTAGATACTGGTCTTACGCTCGTCGAGATCTGGCAGGCACTGGAGGCGCAGCGGCCGGCCAGCCTCGACATCTGCACGCTGTTATACAAGGAGAAGCAACTCGCTCAACCCTTTCCGCTCCGCTATATTGGCTTCACAATTGAAGATGTGTTCGTGGTCGGCTACGGTTTGGACCTTGAGGAGCAGTACCGGAATTTGCCGCACATCGCGGTGTTTCAGCCCGACGATGCCGATCGCGACGAACCAACAGGTTTGCTGAATCCCCCATGAGCGAAAAGCAGAACCGCCCACGCCGGTCGCGTCGCTCGAGCGGCCCCGGTCGTCGTCCTCCTCGACGCGCCCAGCTCTCCGGCCTCTATCGGAGCATCGCACTGTGGGCGCTGATCTTGATCGGGGTGGGCCTGCTGCTGCAGTTCTTCATGCCCAAAGAGCAGCAGCGGGTCGATATCAAGTACTCGGAATTCGCTGAACAATTGGTCAACGAGAACGTCCAGTCGGTGACCATCACCGATAAGGAGATCTCGGGCGAGCTCAGGAAATCGGCCACGTCAACGACCGGCGACGATACGCGGAGTTACACCGAATTTCACACGATCCTGCCGTTCGAAGACCCCGAGCTGGTGCGCCGCCTCGAGGTGCGCGGGGTGGCGGTGGAAGCCCGTGCAGCGGGCACGAAATGGGGACAGATCCTGCTTACGTCGCTGCCGTGGATCCTCATCATCGGCATCTGGATCTTTTTGCTTCGTCAGATGCAGGGTGGTGGCTCGCGGGCCTTCTCGTTCGGGAAATCGCGCGCTCGGCTCCTCTCCGCGGACGCACCAAAAGTGACGTTTGACGACGTTGCGGGCGCCGACGAAGCGAAAGCAGAGCTTGAAGAGATCATCGAGTTTCTGCGCGATCCAAAGAAGTTCCAGCGTTTGGGTGGGCGCATCCCCAAGGGCGTGTTGCTTCTCGGACCGCCGGGAACCGGCAAGACGCTGCTCGCACGAGCGGTGGCTGGCGAGGCCGGAGTGCCGTTCTTCTCCATGTCTGGCTCTGACTTCGTCGAGATGTTCGTCGGCGTCGGCGCGTCGCGCGTGCGCGACCTCTTCGAGCAGGGCAAGGCGCACGCACCGTGTATCATTTTCATCGACGAGATCGATGCAGTTGGCCGGCACCGTGGCGCGGGGTTGGGTGGTGGCCACGATGAGCGCGAGCAAACGCTCAACCAGTTGTTGGTTGAGATGGACGGCTTCGAATCCAACGAGGGCGTCATCTTGATCGCCGCAACCAACCGGCCGGATGTTCTCGATCCGGCGCTGTTGCGCCCGGGCCGATTTGACCGCCAGGTCGTCGTGGATCTCCCCGATGTCCGTGGTCGCGAGGGGATCTTCGAGGTCCACATTCGCGACATTCCGCTCGCCGATGATGTAGATCTAAAGGTGCTCGCCAAGGGCACGCCGGGCCTGTCAGGGGCTGACATCGAGAACATCGTCAACGAATCAGCGTTGTTGGCTGCGCGCAACAATCGCACTCACGTGACGATGCCCGATTTCGAGGATGCCAAGGACAAGGTCATGATGGGTGCGGAGCGAAGGAGCATGGTCATTTCGGACGAAGAGCGACGCTCGATCGCTTTTCACGAAGCCGGACACGCGCTCGTACGGATGTTGACGCCGAAAGCCGATCCGGTGCACAAGGTGACGATTATCCCGCGCGGTCGCGCGCTCGGTGTGACTCATTTCTTGCCCGAAGATGAGCGCCACATCTATACCCGCGAGTGGTGCGATAACCAGCTGACTGCGTTGCTCGGTGGGCGAGCGGCCGAGGTGCTGATCCTTCACGAGACGACGACCGGCGCCGGCGATGACCTCCAGCGGACCACCGATCTGGCTCGTCGGATGGTGACCAGGTGGGGCATGAGCGAGGGGTTGGGTCCGATCACGTACGGTGATGAGCAGGAACCGGTGTTCCTGGGGCGCGAGATCGCCCAGCACCGCGACTACTCGGAGGAGACGGCTCGGCTGATCGACAAGGAAGTGAAGGAGATCGTCTCGGCCGCGTTCGACCGCGCGATCACGATCCTAAGGGACAATCAGGACACCCTGCACCGATTGGCGGAGGCGTTGCTCGACCGGGAGATCCTCGACAGCGAGGAGATACGGAGCATTCTGGACGGCCGTGAGCTGCGACCGCTTGATGTGGAGGCCCCGGCCGTCACCGGGGCGGATATACCGTCCGCGGTAGAGCCCGAGGAAGACGCCCAAACGACCGGCGATGAGGTGCCAGCACCGGCCGGCGAATCGCGACCGGCGGCAGCCGAGTCGGCCC
>DAOWHI010000002.1 GCA_030641505.1 Gemmatimonadota bacterium
CTCACTGATGACAGAAGACATCCAGTCGGCGCGCTGGTCCGCGACGGCGGTCGGTTCGATCGTCTACCTGGCGGTCTTTGGGTCGGTCATCGGGTTCGTCGTCTACTACACGCTGCTGAGGAAGGTCGCCGTAACGAGCCTGAACCTGATCGCCTACTTGTTTCCGGTGGTCGCGGTGGTGCTGGGGTACTTGGTCCTGGACGAGGTTCTCGAGCCGCTGACGTTGGTCGGTGCGGGTGCGATCATGATCGGGATCGTGATCGCGACTTACCGCCGTGGTGTACCTGGCGGAGGCGGGTCGTTGAGCCAATCGGCGGGATCAGACTCCGCCTCCCACTTGACCCCCTCAAACACGGTGCGGCAGCCACGGCAGTAGTACTGCCGCGTCATGAGGCTCGAGCCAAACGGCGCCTCCATGACGACGTCGTGCGACCCGCAGTGCGGGCATTTATGGGTGTGGGTCGGATCGGTGTCAGGCGGTCTTGAAGGCGACATTCTTGGTGCCCCTGAGCTCGTCGAGGATAGCCGCGTCCGGACCGCCACCATCGAGCCGGCGGCGAGCCGGGTCCCAATCTTCCCATTCGAGCGGCTCTGCAAGCGTCCACCCCTGGCTGCCGCTCGTCAGCCCGACGGTTTCGGGTTCTGCTAGGAGGTTGGCCAGCCGATCGAGCAGCCGCTGACGCAGCGCATCGTCATCGATGTTTTTGAGCTTGGCCGTCACGAGCGCCGCGTCGTGGGCGGGGGGTCCGAAAAACGCGCTCGTGTCACGGATCGCTCGAGAGAGGCTGTCGTGCAGCGCGTCCCGTGGCGCGCCGCCCCGTTCTTCCATCAGCCGCACCCACCCCTCAGCGTGGGCATAATGAAACCGCTCCTCTAGCAACATCTTGTCGGCGACTCTGGCTATGGAGTAGAGACCCCCACCGATGTACGCTCTGATGATCAGGGGGAGCGCTTGATCGACCACGACGTTGGCGGCCACCAAATCCGCCCAGCTCTCGAACGCACTATCGAGAAACGCGATCGACGCGAACGCTTGAGGCGCTCGGGTGTCGTTCAGCGGGTCGATCTCGACCTCGAACTCTCGTTTGAGAATGCGGTTGAACAACCGCGTGTGGCCGAACTCCTCTTGCGCCATTGAACAGGCCGCGATCCCGGCCTCGATCGCCGGTGGGCCGAATGTCCACTCACCGTAATGGTAGCCGAGCAAGAGCTTGGTATCGCTGAGCGCGATGACCGTCGTCTGGAGTCCCAGTCGGGTGGCACCGTCCAACTCGGGTTTCGCAGTCGCTTCGCTCATGCGCTCCCGACTCCGGCCCCATCGTCGTTCGCCGGGTGCGCGCTGACGATCGATGCGCGCGGGATGACCCACATGTCGCTCCAGTCTTCTTCATCGTAAATCTTCCAGGCGTAAACCCGCGCGAGATCGATGTGGGGCGCATTGAGCGTGCCGATGTGGGACATCGGATCGCCCGGCGCGATGCGGCAGAAGACTTCGAAAACTTGGTCTGTCATACGCTGAGCCCGACGGCTTTTAGAAGCATCCGGCCACGATCGGTGAGCTTCTCCTTGGTCCATGGCGGCGACCAGACGACATCGACTTCGATGTCGGCGACCCCCGGAATCGATCCGACCGTTCCGCGGATATCCTCGAGGATCATATCCATGCCCGGGCACCCGATCGAGGTGAACGTGAGTTTTATCTCGACCACGCCCGAGCCATCGACCGAGACGTCGTAGATCAACCCCATATCGACCAGCGAAACTGGCATCTCAGGGTCGTTGACCCCCTCAAGAGCTTGCCAGACCTCGGTTTCCGAGACTTGTGTCACGTCGCGAATCTACGCCTGACCACTGACGGTCACCAACCGCCAGGTGACGGAAGTGCTTTCTATTGCGGTCCTCACGCGGAGCGAGCACTTTTCACGAGACTTCAAGGGGGGCGCGACGGGTGTGGCACGAACCGTGTTCTTGGTCTCACTCCTGGTGGTGGGGGTGGGCCTGGCGTGTGACGAGTCGACGACGTCTTTTCAAGGCCCGTTCAGCTTTTTGATCGTCGCCTCGGTGGGAAATGCTCCCGACAGCTTGATCCCTGAGGGTGGGACGGTGACCATTTTTGAGGGTGAGCAACTTCGCCTCAAGGTCCAAGCCGTTGATTCCCGCGACCGGCCGCTGCCGGAGCAGGTCCGAACGACGTGCATCAGCGCGAACTCAGACGCGCTCATCAAGGTCGACGAGGCGCTCGACGGTTCCTTTATGTTGTTCCTTTTCTCCGCTCGGGCGAGGGGAAACTCGGTGCTGACGTGTCAGAACGGCTTGGCCGCTATCAGTCGGATCGTCCTGGCCCGGATCGAGGGTCCCTAGCGCAGCCTTCTGTTTCCGTTGCCGCCACCGAACAGGTCGGTTCCGCGGCCTTGGATCATCTCGGTGTATCGCTCGTTCATCGGACCCCGTGCACGCCACCGTTCCCAGACCTGCTCCCAAGTGATCGACTCCTCGAATAGCCATCTCTTCTCGGTGGGATCGAACTCGCACGGCAGCTCGTACTCGAGGTCGTAATGGCCAGTGTCGGCGTTGTGGTGGGCGGGGATTGCCACACCGACGACGCCACACAGCGGCACGACCGATGCCATCCAGGTCTGTCTTAGCTCGTCGTTCGTTTTCCCCTTGAGACGGTACTCGAGCTGTCCGGAGTGTCGCTTTAGCTCGTCTGGCAGGCCAAACCACTCGATTCCGGTCGGGAACATCCAGTCGACGGCACGCTGCAGCATCTCTTTGACCTCGCCACCCGCTTTTGACAGCCGGCGCATCCACGACTCCCCGTGCCGTAGGTGGAAGTACTCCTCCTTGTCGACCTTGACCAGCGCTCGCTTGAGCGGACCGTACGAGGTGTTCTGGTGGACGTCTGAAAGCAACACGATACCGGCCCGATCGAACAGCCCGTTGGCGACCGCCATCTCGGCCCAGTTCTCGAGTAGCTGATCGAACCCGTACGGGTTCTTGAACTCGTTGGGCTGCCGTCCGAATACCAGTTGCTCCTTGTCCTCACCCAGATCCTCGAGCAGTCGGTAGGCGATGTTCGCATGGCCGAGCTCGTCCTGGATGACGGCGCTGACCGCGATGCGGCTGGAGATCGTCGGCGCATCCTTGGCGGCCAGGTAGTAGGCCGGTGCGCTCATCAGCTCGGTGTCGCCCTGGACCAGCATCTGGGTCACGATCGCCCTGAGGTACCCCGGCGTCATGTCAGCCTTTGACTCCAGGATAAAGCCGTTGGCGACGCGCTCCTTGAGCGCATCTTCGCGGCTCGTATCGGTGGGAGTGTTCGGATCAGCCATGCCGAAACCTCAGCGCTCGATCTGCCAGATCGTGGTTCGAACTCGGACCCACTTCGAGTCGGCTGCGTCGGGGTCTGGCTCGACCGATAGCTCGAGCGACGACTCGCCCTGTGTCGCACGCAGCGTTCGGACCGTACCAGTCGAGTCCTCGCCCGCGATCTCCCAACCGCTCTCGGGAAGCGACATCCGATACCATTGGAGCACGACGTTCAGCCGGCGAGGTACGACGAGCGTCGCCTCGCTGAGCGTC
>DAOWHI010000091.1 GCA_030641505.1 Gemmatimonadota bacterium
CGCGACGCGGAGTGTCTCGACACGTAGCCCTTCGTAGGAAGCGCTGCTACAGCCTTTCGCGCTCGAGCCGGGCGTCGCCCACCTTGACCCACAAGCGGAGAACCGGTCGCCGCATTCTGGGTAACTACCCCAGCTTGTGAATCGTTGCTCGGGGGGCGGGTATCACGGTCGCTCGGACGTCGCTGTTGCCCGAACCCAACGGCTCCGCTGCTTCCCCGTCGTACGACCGCTTGGACCCGGCACCGTTTCCGCGGACGATCTTGACGCCGGCACTGGCTCCGATCCTCGTCGCGCCGGCCTGGATCATCTTGAGTGCGGTCGGCTGGTCTCCCACGCCCCCCGACGCCTTAACGCCGAGCTCGGCACCGACGACGCGGTGCATGAGCCCGATGTCGGCTTCGGTCGCGCCACCGGGGCCGAAGCCGGTTGAGGTCTTGACAAAGTGGGCTCCACCGGCCTGTGCGAGGACGCACGCCTTCACCTTCTCCTCGTCGGTCAAATGAGCGGCCTCGATGATCACCTTGACCTTGGCTCTCCCCTTGGCCGCCTCGACCACGCCACGGATGTCTCTTTCAACGTCGGTGTAGGCACCCGACCGGAGCGCACCGACGTTGATCACCATGTCGAGCTCGGCGGCGCCGTCTTCGAGCGCGCGGATCGCCTCGTACGCCTTAGTCTCGGATCGGTTGGCGCCCAACGGAAAGCCGATCACCGTACACACTCGGACCGGTGTGGCTGCCAACCTTTTGGCGGCCAACGCCACCCACCACGGGTTGATGCACACGGTGGCAAAACAGAACTCCACCGCCTCGTCGCAGAGGGCCTCGATCTCTTGCCGACTCGCTGTCGGCGACAGCAGCGTGTGGTCGATCATCCGGGCCAGAACGTTGTCACACGCATCGACGCCAGGCCCGGCGGTGAACCGGTCCGCACCGCACGCCGCCAGCCGGCGCACCTTGTCGGAACAGTGGGCTACGCAGTGCGCGCCGTCACAGCGATCGCAGGCGCTGGGCGCATAGGAAGTCCCGCTCGCGAGCTGAGCCCTAAGCTCGGCCGCGATCAGGTCAGCCAACAGATCGATGTGCGGCCCGACCGTCACTCTTGCCCCGTGGTTTGATTCAGAAAGTCGACCCGATCCACCACACCAATAATCAGGTTCTGGAGCGGGACCCGTTCGCGACCCGTGACCTGTCGAGCACCGGTCCCCTCACGAGAGACGAGCACCTTGTCTCCGATGCCGGCGTCGACCCGGTCGACGGCGATCATCTCTTCGCCCTCGTCGCGGCCGTCGATCGCCAACGGTTGAACGACCAGCAGTTTGTAATCCGCCAATTCGGGATCCTTGTAGGTGGACGTGACGGTCCCGGTCACCCGCGCCAGGATCATCGCCGGTCCACCGAGTCGATCTTGCCGACGACTGCCGCATCCACTGCGCAGAACGGATCCCTCAACGGCAGCGATGCTTCGCGGCTGGTGACATAATAAACCCACTCATCGTCTCCGTAGGAGCCGGTGTCGACCGCCACCAGCGGTTTGCCTGAGGGCTGCCCCTCGGCGTCGGTGGGCTCGATCCACAGCAGCCGGTACCCGACCAGGGGATCGATCTTGCGGGTGCTCACCACCCGGCCGATCACGCGCGCGAAGTGCATGGCCCGGAGAGTATCCTCACCATCGGGCGCCGTCAACTGCCAAAATGACGCACTGGCGCGCGGCACATGGCTTGCACTAGAGGGAGTGGATATCTGCAGCCCGGCGGGGCTCCCCGCCAAAAACGCAGTCTAGGCAGGCCATCTTCGATCGAATGAGAGGAAAGCTATGAGTAAGGTTATTGGAATCGACCTGGGCACGACCAACTCCGTCGTCGCGGTGATGGAGGGCGGCGACCCGGTCGTCATCCCAAACGCCGAGGGCTCGCGGACAACCCCGTCGGTGGTCGCTTTCACGAAGGACGGCGAGCGGCTCGTCGGACAGATCGCCAAGCGCCAAGCGATCACCAACCCCCAGAACACCATCTTCTCGATTAAGAGATTCATGGGTCGCCACCACGACGAAGTGGACGATGAGCGCAGGCAGATGCCGTACGAAATCGCAGGCGGCGACAACGGCCAAGTGCAAGTGAAGGTGCTGGACAACACGTACAGCCCACCCGAGATCTCGGCAATGGTGCTCCAAAAGATGCGGCAGACGGCCGAGGACTACCTCGGCCAGAAAGTGGATCGCGCAGTCGTCACCGTGCCGGCTTATTTCAACGACAGTCAGCGGCAGGCAACAAAGGACGCCGGCAAGATCGCCGGCCTCGAAGTGCTCAGAATCATCAACGAGCCGACCGCGGCATCGCTGGCTTACGGGCTGGAGAACAAAGAGGACCAGCAAATCGCCGTTTATGATCTCGGCGGCGGGACTTTCGATATCTCGATCCTCGAGATCGGCGACGGTGTGTTCGAGGTCAAGGCTACAAATGGCGACACGCACCTGGGTGGAGACGACTTCGATCAGCGGATCATCGATTGGATCACGGACGAGTACAAAAAGCAAGAGGGACTGGACCTCAAGGCGGACCCGATGGCTCTGCAGCGCATCAAAGAGGCCGCTGAAAAGGCTAAGGTCGAGCTGTCTTCGACCCAGCAGACGGACATCAACTTGCCGTTCATCACGGCTGACCAGTCCGGACCCAAGCATCTCCATCTGACGCTGACGCGCGCCAAGCTCGAGCAACTGATCGATGATTTGATCGAGCGTAGCGTGGGCCCGTGCAAGCAGGCCATGGAGGACGCGGGGATGAAACCCGGCGATATCGACGAAGTCATCCTGGTGGGCGGTTCGACACGCATCCCGAAAGTTCAGGAAACGGTCAAGGAGCTGTTCGACCGAGAGCCACACAAGGGCGTCAACCCGGATGAAGTGGTGGCCGTCGGAGCGGCGATTCAAGGCGGAGTGCTCGCCGGCGACGTCAAGGACGTGTTGCTGCTTGACGTGACACCGCTATCGCTGGGGATCGAAACGTTGGGCGGAGTCATGACCACGCTGATCTCGCGCAACACGACCATTCCGACCAAGAAGGCGGAGATCTTCTCGACCGCCGAGAACAACCAGACCACGGTCGAAATCCACGTTCTACAGGGCGAGCGCGACATGGCCGGCGACAACAAGACGATCGGTCGCTTCCAGCTGACCGGCATGCCGCCTGCTGCCCGAGGGGTCCCGCAAGTCGAGGTCACGTTTGACATCGACGCCAACGGCATCCTCCACGTTTCGGCGCAGGACAAGGCGACCGGCAAGGAACAGAAGATCCGGATCGAGGCCTCGAGCGGTTTGGAGGAGAACGAGATCGAGCAGATGATCAAGGACGCCGAGTCGCACGCCGCCGGCGACCGCGAGCGACGCGAGAAGGTCGAGATTCGCAATCAGGCCGATTCGCTCATCTACCAGACCGAGAAGAGCCTAGCGGACCTCGGAGACAAGGTCTCCGCCGACCAGCGGGCCCGGGTAGACGCAGCCGTCGAGCGCACCCGCGAGGCGCTGAAGCACGAGGACAGCGAAGACCTCAAGTCGGCGACGCATGACTTGCAGCAATTGTGGCACTCCGTGGCCCAAGAGGCCTATCAGGCCTCGGCCAGCCCGGAGGGCGAACCGACCGACGAGCCCGCTGCCGGCGATTCGATGGGACCCGAGACTGTCGACGAAGACGTCATCGAGGCCGACTACGAAGTCGTCGACGAGGAGAAGTAGACTCGGCCACACAGGTTTGAACGGGCGCCCGGCCCTCGGTCGTCCCATTTGATAGCACGCAACCCCTCGCCACCGGCCGGAACCCCGGCCGGTGGTTACAGTATTAGGGGTTAGGACCTGCTGCTCACTTGCAGCCGGCGTGAGATTCCCGATCTTGGAGGTACAAATCCGATGCACCCGATCAAGAGCAAGCTGACCGCTTTACTGGTGGGTGTGGCCAGCCTGGGGCTCGGCATCCTGTTCGCCTCGACCCTCAACTGGACCCCGACTTCCCAGGCGACCCAGACCACCGAATCATTATCTACCGGTCACGCCTCACTCCGCTCGTTGAGCAACTCGTTTACCGAGATCGCTGACGAGGTTACCCCGGCGGTCGTTTACGTCACCGGCCAACGACTTGTCCCGCGTGGTGATCCGCCGTTCGATTTCGGTCCATTCGAGGACTTTTTCGAGCGCAATCCTCACCCGGAGAATGATCAACCGCCACTGAGGCGCCCTAGCGGGGGCTCAGGCGTCATCGTTCGGCCCGATGGGTACATCGTCACCAACAATCACGTGGTCGAGAATATGGAAGGACTCCAGGTCATCCTGAATGACCAGCGGACGTTTGACGCCAAGGTCGTGGGGCGAGATCCATCCACCGATGTTGCGGTTCTCAGGATTGACGCTTCTGATCTACCGACGGTGCAGTTGGCCGCCGATGGCGACGTCCAGGTGGGCGAATGGGTACTCGCGCTCGGCAACCCGCTTGGGCTCCAGTTCACGATGACGGCTGGAATCGTGAGCGCCATTGGCCGAGCCAATCTGAACATCATCAACCGTGGCGAGAACCCTTATGCGATCGAGGATTTCATCCAGACCGACGCCGCGATCAACCCGGGTAACTCGGGTGGGCCGCTAGTCAACATCGACGGCCAAGTAATCGGCATCAATACCGCGATCGCGTCGCAGACCGGACGCTACATGGGCTACGGGTTCGCGATTCCGATCACGATCGTGCGCAACGTTACGGAACAGCTGATCGAAACTGGCTCCGTCAAGCGCGCGGTCCTCGGTGTCTCGATCCAGGCGGTAACCCCACTCGACCAAGAGGCGTTGGGGTTGCCGACGGCCAGCGGCGTATTGATCGCGGACTTCGACTCGCGGGTCGAAGACAACCCGGCCCGCAAAGCAGGCGTGAAACCTCGAGATGTCGTGCTCGCAGTCGACGGCCACAAGGTGTCGACCCCCAGTCAGCTACAGCAGCAAATAGCGTTCCACAAGCCTGGCGAGGAGGTCGAACTCGTCGTCTGGCGTGAGGGTCGAGAGCGGACGATCGACGTGGCGCTGGGAGAGCGACCGGCTCCTCCCGATTCCGTCACCCAGTTCGTCAGCGGTGATCAAAACGAGCTCGAGTCGGCACTCGGCATGGAGGTCCAGGATTTATCGAGCGGAGTGCGCAGCAATCTGGCCGAGCGGGGTCGAATCGGCGCCGCTGAGATTCCTGAAGGAGTGGCTGTTCGTTCCGTCGAACCGTCCGGCCCAGCCGCAGACGCCCGTATCCCAGCCAACTCTGTGATCACACAGGTCGGCGATCATCGAGTCCGAAACGTGGAGGAGTACAGGCAGGCGGTCGAGGATCTCCAACCTGGCTCGGTGGTTTATTTCAGGATCTTCCGACCCGGCGGTTCGGGGCAGGAGTTCCGGGCACTACGCATTCCGCGCTAGCGCCACCAGGCTGACGCCCCGCTCGCTGATCGCCACTCAACGGGCGGGGCCGACTGCCACTCCTTCACCTCCCCTCGATTTCGTTACTTTTCCCCTCGTGGCTGCGCCGGCTTGGTGGAGTCTTCGCTTGGCGCCGCAAACGACGTTGGTGACGCGAGAGTGGTGGAACTGGTAGACACGCAAGCCTTAGGAGCTTGTGGCTTCGGCCGTGGGGGTTCGAATCCCTCCTCTCGCACCATCTGAGAAGCGATGAGCGTATTGATAGAGAGCGAAACCGAGATCCGTTACGAGGTCGAAGAACTCGCCCACTGGAGGCGTCGGATGGCGATCCAAGTGCCGGTCCACGCCGCCAAGCGGGTCCACGAGCATACCGTACATGAGTTCGCCAAACGCGCGCGACTCAAAGGTTTTCGACGCGGCAAGGCGCCTACCCAGATGATCGAGCGTCAGTACGGGCCCGAGATCGATCAAGAGGTGCTCAAGCAATTGGTTCAGGAAGGGTTCGAACAAGCCATCGCCCGCTCCGGACTCGAGCCGATCGTGGCCCCTCGATTCGAAGGTGTCGAGCGCACTGAGGAAGGCGGGCTTCAGTTCGCCGCCGAGTTCGACATCCGCCCCGAGATCGAGCTTGGTCGGGCGACCGGGTTTATCATCGAACGCAGCACTCGAGAAGTGAGCGAGGCGGACGTCGACGCGGTGATCGAGCGATTGCGTCACGAGCGCGCCGACTGGCGATCCGTTGACCGACCAGCCGAAGCCGCGGACCGCGTGGTCTTCGATTCGACTCCTATTGGCAACGACGGTACCACCCTGGCTACCGAGCGGCAGGAAGACCAAATAGCGGAGCTCGGTGCCGACGGGCTCATACCTGAGTTTGAGACCGGTCTGACGGGATTGGAGCCGGGTACCGAGGAGACGATCGAGGTCAGGTTCCCCGACGACCATCCCAACGAAATCATGCGCGGGACTCAACGATCATACCGGATCCACGTCAAAGAGGTTCGTGAGCGACTGCTACCAGAACTCGACGATGACTTCGCCCGCTCGTTGGGCGAGTTCAACTCGCTGGGGGAGGCCCACGACAAGATCCGCGCCAACCTCGAGGCCGAGATGGCAACGCAGTCCCTACGCGAAGTGAACGAGGCTCTGATCGACGAGATCATCGACGCCAACCCGATCGACCTGCCCGAGAGCATGGTCGATCAGTACCTGGCGAACATGATTGGCGATCAACGACAGTTGCTGGCGGACGGCGCCGAGCCTGAGCGATTGGCCGAGGTAAGAGACGTACTCAAGCCAGGGGCCGAGCGCGCGCTTCGTCGATACTATATCTTGAACTCCATCGCTGACCGCGAGGGCCTCCGGGCGACCGATGCCGATGTCGACGGAGCGATCGCCGACCGAGTTGACCCATCCAATAGTTCATTGGCGGAGACCCGCCGGCGGCTCGAGCGCTCCGGCGAACTCGATGATCTTCGATTTCATTTGACTATGGAGCGGGTGTTCGCTTGGTTACGCGAGCGCTCGGACATAACCCCGGAGCTACCCGAGCCGACTTCTGAATAGTCGGCACAAATCACGATAAGGAGATCGCCGATGCCACTAATCCCGATTGTCGTTGAGCGGACCGGCCGCGGAGAGCGCTCGTATGACATCTACTCACGGTTGCTCAAGGACCGCATCGTCTTTCTGGGCACGCCGATCAACGACGAGATCGCGAACCTGGTCATCGCCCAGTTGCTGTTCTTGCAGGCCGAGGCTCCTGACAAAGACATCAACATGTACATCAACAGTCCGGGCGGGGTGGCGTCGGCGGCGCTCGCTATCTACGACACGATGCAGTACCTGGAAAACGACGTGTCGACGATGTGCATGGGCATGTCAGCTTCGGCAGCAGCTCTGTTGCTGGCTGCGGGGGCGCCGGGCAAGCGATTCGCACTGCCCCACTCGCGAGTCATGATCCATCAACCCCTGGGGGGTGCCCAAGGCCAAGCCACCGACATCGAGATCCAGGCTCGCGAGATCCTTCACCTGAAGCAGAAGGTGAACGAGATCCTCGCCACCCACACCGGCCAGGACGTGGAGCGGATCCAAGCCGACACCGACCGAAACTTCTGGATGGGTGCCGAGGAAGCCCGAGATTATGGCATGGTTGATGCTGTACTGTTGAACCAAGATCAGCAGCGTGACGGGGACGGAAAACCAGCCAAGTCAAAGAAAGACTCCGGCTCCAACGGCGACGGCGAGTAGGGGGCGGAAAACCGCATGTCTAGCGGCTATGACGATCGAGGCGGACGCGACCGAGATGAACTGCGTTGCTCTTTTTGCGGAAAGAGCAAGGAGCATGTGCAGAAGTTCATTTCCGGCCCATCCGTCTACATCTGCAATGAGTGCATCAAGCTCTGCAATGAAATCCTCCAGGAAGAGGCGCTCCAAGACCAGGCCGCCCCGCTCGAGGAGCTACCTACCCCGCAGAGCATCAAGGATTATCTCGATCAGTACGTGATCGGCCAGGA
>DAOWHI010000040.1 GCA_030641505.1 Gemmatimonadota bacterium
CGCCGCGGCCCGCAATTTCGAGCGATTGGCGGCGCACGGTGGACTTGGCGTGCTGGGCTCTCACGAAGCGCTCGATTTCCCGCCCGAGCGGGTCCCAAAGGCGCAGTCGGTAGCGGCCGTCAAGGCGCACATGGCCCACCATCAGGGGATGATAATCGTCGCCATCGACAACGCGCTAAACGATGGTGTCATGCGCCGCCGATTCCACTCTGTACCCATGATCAGCGCGAGCGAGCTGCTGCTGCAGGAGAGGATCCCGCGCGACGTTTCAGTGGCGCGCCCGCGGCGGGAAGAAGTCAGAGCTGCGCGTCATATCCGCGAGATCGTCCCACCCGTGGTGCGTCGCTTCCGGACACCGCACACGACGTACCCCCGCACGCATCTTCTGTCGAACGGCCGGTACAGCGTGATGGTCACTCACGCCGGTTCCGGGTACAGCCGCTGGAACGATATCGCGGTGACCCGATGGCGGGAGGATCCGACGCTCGATTCTTGGGGCGCGTTCGTGTATGTGCGGGATGTGGCCAGCGACGAGATGTGGTCGGTCGGGCATCAGCCAACCGCTGTCGAGGCCGACCACTACGAAGTTGGCTTCTCGGAGGACCGGGCTGAGTTCCAACGCCGGGACGGCGCCATGTGGACGTCGATGGAAGTCATTGTGTCGCCTGAAGACGATGGCGAGCTGCGCCGGGTTACGATCAAGAACCTCGGTGGAGGGACGAAGGAGATCGAACTCACCAGTTACGCCGAGGTAGTCCTGACGACCCCGCAAGCGGATATCGCACACCCGGCATTTCAGAAGCTATTCGTTCAAACCGAGTTTCTCCGGACCTTTGGTGCGTTGCTGGCGACCCGCCGACCGCGCTCCGAGGACGAGCACGAAGTTTGGGTCGCGCATGTTGTGACGATCGAGGGCGAGACCGTTGGCGGGCTGCAGTACGAGACCGATCGGGCCAGATTTCTCGATCGCGGGCATGGGGTACGGAGCCCCGGCAGCGTCGCCAACGGGCGACCATTGTCCAACACGACGGGCGCCGTTCTGGATCCGATACTGAGCTTGCGACGCACGGTGCGGCTGGGGCCTGGGGAAACCGCGAGAGCCACGTTCTCGACGCTGGTGGCCGGCTCACGGGAATCGGCGTTGGCGCTGGTCGATAAGTACCACGAGACGACGACGTTCGAGCGTGAGTCGGAGCTCGCCTGGACGCAGGCCCAGGTGTCGCTCCAACACCTCGGCATCGAGGCCGATGAAGCCCACCTCTTCCAACGGCTCGCGGGCCAGATCATCTACTCCAGCCCGGTTTTGCGACCGCCGTCCGCGGTGTTGGCGCGCAACCAGCTCGGTCAATCGACCCTCTGGTCGTACGGGATCTCGGGCGATCTGCCAATCGTTCTCGTACGGATCGACCAGATGCGCGACCGGGCTATCGTGCGGCAGCTCATTCGGGCTCACGAGTACTGGGGTTGGAAGGGGTTGGCAGTGGACCTCGTTGTGTTGAACGAGCACCCGGTCTCGTACGCCGAGGAGCTTCAGGAGTGGCTCGAGCGGAGCCTCCGGCTCAGCCAATCGCGAGGCCGGCACGAGGCTCACGCACGGCACGGCGAAGTTCACATCTTGCGCGTCGATCAGATGCCCGACGAGGACCGTGACCTGTTACGAGCTACCGCCCGGGTCGTGCTTCTCAGTCACCACGGTTCGTTGAGCGAGCAGCTCGAGAGCGCGGTCGAGCATGAACCGGCGGCGGTTTTCGGATCGACGTCGACAAAGGCGCCCGCAGCGCCTGAATTCCCCCCGCCCAGACCGCGGCTTGCGTTCTTCAATGGTCTGGGAGGCTTCGCCGAGGGCGGTCGGGAGTACGTCACGATTCTCGGCGAAGGGCAGTGGACGCCGGCCCCCTGGATCAACGTGATTGCCAATCCCGAGTTCGGCTTTCAGGTGTCGGAGTCGGGATCCGGCTACACGTGGGCCTCGAATAGCCGCGAGAACCGGCTCACGCCGTGGTCCAACGATGCGGTCACCGACCCGCCAGGCGAAGTGATCTACCTTCGCGATGAGGAGACCGGCGAGATCTGGACGCCGACCCCGCTGCCGATACGCCAATCCTCGCCGTACGAGATTCGCCACGGACAGGGATGGACGCGATTCGGGTTCCAGTGTCACGGGATCGCGACCGAGCTCACCCAGTACGTCCCGGTCGATGATCCGATCAAGATCTCGCGTCTAGTCATCAGGAACTTGTCGAGTCAAAAGCGCAGGCTCTCGGTCACCGCGTACGTCGAATGGGTGCTGGGAGTCGGGCGGGAGCAGAACGCGCCTTCGATCGTGACCAGCATCGATGCAGAAACCCGTGCTTTGTTTGCCCAAGACTGGTGGAGCGGTGAGTTCGCCGGCCGTGTCGCTTTCGCCGATCTGAGCGGTCAACAAGACGAGTGGACCGCGGATAGGACCGAGTTCCTAGGCCGCCATGGCACGCTGCAGGAGCCGGCTGGTCTGTTGCCGGGATCTCGCCTCTCTGGGCGGGTAGGCACGGGATGGGATCCGTGTGCTGCGCTGCGCCGGTATCTCGTTTTGGAGCCGAGGGCCAGCATCGAGGTCGTGTTCCTGCTCGGGCAGGGAGCTGACACGGAGGAGGCTCGAGCGCTGGTAGCCGAGTACCGGATCGCCAACCTCGGCGCCGTATTGGACACGGTAGTCAAGCGCTGGGAGGACATTCTCGGTGCGTTGCAGGTTCGAACGCCTGATTACTCGATGTCGATCATGCTCAATCAATGGTTGCTGTATCAGGCGTTGTCGTGCCGTGTCTGGGCGCGATCCGCGTTCTATCAGTCGGGCGGGGCGTACGGATTCCGGGATCAACTCCAAGACGTGATGGCGCTCGTGGTCGCGGGGCGGGAAATCCCGCGACTTCACATTCTGCAGGCCGCAGCGCGTCAGTTTCCGGAGGGTGATGTCCAGCACTGGTGGCACCCCCCATCGGGTCGAGGAGTACGGACCCGAATCTCCGACGACC
>DAOWHI010000194.1 GCA_030641505.1 Gemmatimonadota bacterium
CATTGTTCTGGGTCGCCCAAGCCACTTCGATGCTGTCAACCGCGCTTAGCCCTTCGATCCCCTGGAGCCGCACGCGAACATCATCGGCCGTCAGATAGATCGCCCCCTCAACCCGTTGCGCTTGGCCGCTGACGGCTATGTTCGAACCCTGCTCCTGCAGGGACTGCCAATCCCGGGGTCCGCCCGAGCCGTAGTCGTCCGGTGTCATGGAAGCGAGTGGCAGCTGCCGGTAGTCGTCGAGGTTGACGCCGGTCAGCGGGTTAGCGATCGGCTCGATCACGACCGACATGCTGTCGACCGACGCCAAGGACCAGTGGGTGATCCCGTCCTGCAACCCGATTGGCTGTCCGGCTTGATCGTACGCCACCGGACGGGCGAAACGGGAGTCGCTGTCGACCGTTGTATCGCCGGTTAGTTGTACGTAGGCGAGTTCGTCGCCGTTCACGAACACGGCCTGCGTGCCCACCGTTCCGAGATACTGGCCGAAGTTCACGGCCTCGGTCTTTGGGCGTGCGGCCTCAGCGCTCAGTCGTGCCCGCTCGCGGCCGCCAAACACGACAATGGCGCCGAGCAGGATGACCAGGAGGCCACCGAGGACCACGAAGAGCATGCGAGTCCTGCTTCGGTTTTCTATCCGCGCGATCTCGTCCTCGATTCGAACAGCGTGGGGATCCGGCATGTATCACTCCTCTCGGGCCAAAAGGGCGTCGTGGCGGATCAGTATGGCTGGCCTCAGTGCGGTCGTCAAGCGCTTGGTGAGACCGGGTTTTGACGGCTCCAGAAGGCACCGGTAGCTTGACCGCATCTTCCTACCGGATTGTGCGTTCAAGGAGAGTGGTCTGTGGGCAGATGGAAAGGCGTGCTGTGGAGCTTGGCAGGAGCGAGTGCGGCCATCGTGGCCGGTTCTTTCGCCAAGCGGAAGTACGAGGAGACGGTTCTCGAGATCGGGCACCAATTCCGCACCGGAGAGATCGTCACTCGTGAAGGTGGCTATCAGTGTGAGCGATGCGGCTACGTGCTGGCGCTGGCGGCCAAGAAAAAGCTCCCACCGTGCCCGAAATGCAGTCACTCTCGATACCTGAAGATCTCCTGACCGCGAGCCGAGTCGCGGCCGCCGCGACGCTCCTGGTGTTGTGCGGCAACCCCCGGATCATCGAGGCCACCACGCAGGCGACGGACGCGCCGATCGGTCCGATCGAGGTCGTGCTAGACGCCTCGGGCAGCATGCGTGGTCGTCTCGAGGCGGTCGAGAAAATGATGGTAGCCAAAGAGTTTCTGGCTGTGCTGCGTGAACAGCTCGGCGAGGATGGGGTCGTTCCGCCGATGGGCCTTAGGGTCTACGGCGCGGGCAGCAATCGCCGACTACGCGACTGCCGCGACACTACCCGGCTGATCACGCCAATTGATTCGCTGGTGGGTTGGGATACGGCGCTGGCAGAGCTGCGACCGCTCGGTGTGTCGCCGCTAGCGACGGCGCTCGAACAAGCGGTCGACGAAGCTGCCATGACGTACATCCTGGTAACCGATGGCGCTGATAATTGCGGACGTGACGCTTGCACGATGTGGCGCGAGCTGGGGCCAAGGGTGGGCGCATCCCGACCGCGACTTCACGTTGTCGCACTGGATCCAGGGCCTGGCGATATCGAGCGTCTGCGGTGCTTGAGCCGGGCAGGGTCGGGGTCGTTGATCCAGCTTGAGAAGCGGGCTGACGTGCCTCGGGCTGCGCGGCGACTAGCCCTCGTGCTGCGAAACCTTGGCTTGCTCGACGTACGGTTGGCTCTGGGCGAAGGGGCCGAGTTTTCAGCGCCGGTGCGGGTTCTCCAGCCGTTGACACGAGAGCTGGTGGCGGCCTTCGCTTCCGGACAGCCAGCCGCCGTGCCTGCGGGCATGTACGACGTCGTGGTCGAAACCGCACCTCCGTTCAGAGCCGATCGGGTGCTCGTGCTGCCCGGAGAGACAGCGGTTGTTGAGGATCGCGCGTTTGGCACCTTGACCGTGGATCTGCTCGATGTGGAAAACCAGCCTCTGCGGGCGCCGCTCTCGATTTCTAGGACCGGTGATCCCGCCGAGGTTCGCTTCGCAAGCACCGGCGATTCGTTGATCTTGGGAGAAGGGCTTTACGATATCCGGGTGGACATGCGCGATTCATTCGCCGTACGCGAGGCGCTCGCAGTTGAGTCCCGGCGCCCAGCGAGGATCGTGCTCGGTGGCAGCGGTATGCTCACCGTCGTTGCTCCAGGATCGAACGCCCCTGCCACACCGGCGTCGGTGTTTGGCTACGGTCGGGCCGACTCACTGGCGATTGGTTTGGCGCACCGGCTGCCGGCGGGGGAGTATCGGGTGACGGTCAGGAGTGTGCCGCCCTACGTAGCTGAAGCGGTGGTCGTGGAACCTGACCAGGAAACAACGGTCGAGCTGCCGGAGACAGGAGTGCTCGAGGTACACGTATTCGAGTTCGACACTTTGGCCCGAGGAGTTGAGATCGCCGTCATTGAGCCAACGACCGAAGAACGATACGGGACGTTGACCAGCGGTGAGAGGCGATTGGCGAGGCCGGGGACGTATCGGCTCGAGCTCGAGACGATCCCGCCACGAACGATAGAAGACGTCACAGTCGAATCGTTTGATGTCACCGTGATCGAGCAACGCGGCTTGTCGCGTATTGAGCTAATCGGGGCGATCGCCGAGGGCGAGGCCGATTTGAGGCTCGAGGTGCTCGACCTGTCCGACCGCACCCTGGCCATCATGAATGCCCCTCGCCCCGCGATCCGGGTATGGCCAGGTTCCTATCGCGCAAGAGTTTGGCGAGCCGACGAACTGGTTTGGGAAGGGCCGATAACAGTTGCAGATGATCGCCCCGCAAAGATAGATTTGAGTTTTCCCGCGCAAGGAGAAGGGCCATGACGACCGAGGCATACCTCTTCCTCCTTCTGGTGGCTGCGGTTGTGGCCGCCGTCGGTCAAGGGATGGCGGGCTTTAGTGTCGGCGGCTGTATGGTGTCGATCGCGCTTGGGTTCGTGGGCGCGCTGGTGGGTGGTTGGGCGCAGGGGGAGTTCAGGCTACAAGAACCCTTTCCGTTCACGGTTGGTGACCACACCTTTCCGCTTATCTGGTCGATCATTGGCGCGGGTCTGTTCGTGTCTCTCGTGAGTCTGATCAGCGGACGCCGCCGCAGGTAGCACCCCCCGAATCTGAAGGGACGAACGGTCGGCCGAATGATGACCTACTTGCGGCGCGGTGCGAGCGCCGTTGGCCGATGGTTGGCGTTCTACGCCAAGAACCTTTGGCACAAGGCCAGTCACGACCAGATCTTCTTTCTCTCTTCGGGAATCACATTCAACGTTCTGGTCACGATCGTTCCGCTGCTGCTGCTCAGCATCTCGATTCTGGGTATGCTGGTAGAGTCCTCGGGAGCGGCTCGAGATCAGGTCCTCGAGTTTATCCAGCGCGTAATGCCGTTAGCCGGTGACCAGGCGGAGTCCCTGCTGTCCAGCCTAGTCGACGATCGCGGTCTGCTCGGGTTGATCGGGAGCGTCGGTCTTATTTGGGCCGCGACCCGCCTTTTTGGATCTCTCCGCACGGTGCTCGAAGTCGTTTTCGAGATTCCACCCGAGGATCGGCTCGGCATCGTCGAGGGTAAGATCCACGACATCAGGATGGTCATCATCGTGGGCACGCTGTTTGTGGCGACGATCTCGTTGACGACTGGTCTGCAGTGGGTTCAAGACTACGGCATCCCCTTTCTTGGGCTGGAAGCGTACGATCTTTCAAGAGTGACGGCGCTCGGCAGCATGCTGATGGCGTTCACGATTACCTATCTGATGTTCTACTTCGTGTACCGTTATGTCCCGGATCGGTGGATTCCGAGGACCGACGCTGCCATTGCTGCGCTCTTTAGCAGCTTGTTGTTTGAGTTGGCCAAGCAGGTCTTTGTCGCGTACTTGTCGAATTTCGGCCGTCTGATGCAATTCTACGGCTCGTTCACGAACCTGGTAGTGGTTGCGTTCTGGGTTTACTACAGCAGCATCGTTTTCATGTTGGGTGGTGAGTTGGCACGCATCGTACAAGTCCACCGTCGCCGGGGAGTCCTGCCAAAGTGGGGACTCAGGGGGCCTGTGCCTTGAGCCTCCGGTGGGCGGTCCTCGCGGCTGGCCTGGCGTGGGTGACCGTTCCAGACATCGGGATCGCTCAGGCACCTCGGCTACCGGCAGACTTGAAGGATCGAGGGTGCTGTATCGACGAGGTCGAGGACGGCGCCAAGGTCAGCAGCCTCAAGATCGCTGGCAACGATGCGTTATCGAGTTCCGCGATCAAGAACGCGATCTTTACCACCGAGACTGGCGCGTTCCCTTGGAGCAAGCAACACGAGTTGGACAAGCGCCAGTTCCTGGACGATCTCCAACGCATCTACATCCTGTACCACCGGCACGGGTATTTCGCGTTCGAGCTGGAGTCCTACGAAATCCAATCACGTGACGGCGACGTGCGCATCACGTTACGCGTGTCGGAAGGCGCTCCGACCCTCGTCGACGCAGTCACGTTAGAGGGTTTCGAAGGTATCGACGACGAGGATCTCGAGGCCGAGCTTCGCGATCGGCTGCCGATGAAGGCCGGTGCGATCTTCAAAGAAGATGATCTGATCGCCTCGCGCAACATGCTTGAGAGTGGGTTCAAAAACCGTGGTTTCGCCTTCGCTCAAGTGCTGCTCGAATACCGCATCCGCAAGGCCCAACGGACGGCGACCGTGACGTACTCCGTGGATCCGGGTGACGTGTACTATTTCGGTCAGATCGATGTCGCCGGCGCAGGCGAGGTCAGTGATGAGGGGCTCGTGCGGAACCAGCTGGTCTTCGATACCGGTGACCGCTACGAGCAGCAGGACATCTTTGACAGTCAACGCAAGATCTACGAATTGGGATTGTTTCGTCTGGTTAGCATCGATCCAAGTCTGGGTTCAGTCCGGGCCGATACCGTTGATGTGGCGATCTCCGTGGTCCCGGCAGCGACGCGGGTGGTTCGGTTGGGAGTCGGTTACGGGACCGAGGATCTGGTGCGCGTTCAGGGATCGTGGCTGGACCGAAACTTTTTCAGCAAGAGTCGACAGCTGGAGATTCGTGGCGTGTACTCACGGCTCGAGCGCGAGGCCGCCGTGACTTACCGCCAACCAACGTTCTTAAGACGCAACTTGAACCTGAGCCTATCGGGGTTTTTGCGTTTCGAAACCGAAGACAACTACACCGTCGAGCGCGTCGGCGCGACGGGACGTGTGGCGTACAGACTCAATCGTTTTCTCTTTGCCACCGGCGCAATCACCGCCGAGCGAGCGGACTTCTCGGAGTTTGACGAGGGCGTTTTGATCCCCGAGTTGGGCCGTGATTTTATCAACCCCAGCCGGCTGTTGTATACCGATCTCGGGGTGACGTTCGACAACACCGATTCGTTGTTCAGCCCAACCCGTGGGTACCGCGCCGATTTCGACTATCAGCTTGGCATTCCGGTGGCCTCATTCGACTACGCGTACAACAAGATCACGCTTCAGGTCACGCGCTATTTCGAGATTCGCGATGGATGGGTGGTGGCGGGCAGGGTGCTCCCTGGCGCGATCTTCACCTACGGAGGTGACCCGGATACCGGCGGCGAAGGACGCGTGCCGCTGTTCCAACGCTTGTTCGCGGGCGGATCGATCAGTGTGCGAGGTTACGAACGCCGGCAGTTAGGACCCAAAGACGACCCTGAGGCGTTCGGCCAGACACGGAATCCCGAGCCGATCGGAGGCAGCGGCCTGTTCGAGACCGGCGTGGAGCTCAGGTTTCCGATTGGCGGTCGACTTCGAGGCGTCGCCTTTGTCGACGCCGGAAACGTGTGGGAGGATCCGAGCGAGATATCGCTCGCCGATCTCGAATACACACCGGGCGGAGGCGTGCGCTACGTAACCCCGATCGGCCCGGTCCGGTTCGATGTCGCTCGCCGGACATCCGATGAGGAATCTTTTTTGCCCCGTTGGGTGTTTCACATATCGATCGGCGATGCCTATTAAAGTCCGCAGAATCATCAAATGGGCCGCGTACGGGGTGCTCGTGATCGTGCTGCTGGTAGCAGTCACGATTGTGGGTGGCCTGCTGTGGCTCCGCTCGTCCTGGGGCGGCGACTTTGTCCGTGGTCAGATCGAGTCTCAGGTCGAGGGCTTGGTGAACGGTGAGGTCCACGTCGGCCGCGTCAGCGGCGACATGATCAGCGGGATCGTGCTCGAGGATTTCGCCA
Source organism: Gemmatimonadota bacterium (assembly GCA_030641505.1). GTDB lineage: Bacteria > Gemmatimonadota > Gemmatimonadetes > JACCXV01 > JAHWKZ01 > CAMYLR01. Next base: position 6,262 of record DAOWHI010000194.1, read on the forward strand.
TGATCGGCCACGATGGGATCGCGCTAGTGGACGCGGACAAGATCATCGTCAGCTACGCGCTAGCGCCGTTCTTTGAGCGCCGCATCACACTCTCGAAGGTACGGCTGGAAAACCCCGACATTCACATCGTTCGTTATCCGGACGGCCGCTGGAACTTCAAGACCCTGTTCAAGCCTCGCCCCCCGCGGTCGCCGTACGCCCCACCCGGTTGGGGCACGTACATCGACATTCATCGTCTCGAGTTCGTCAATGGCAACGTGCAGTTCAGTCTCGACGAGACCGACTGGCCGCTGCTCGACTGGTCCCAGAATGAGCTCCACGGCCTGAACGGCCGATTGGATCTCAAGATCGTTACCGAGTCGCGGGGCGGTCCGGAGCGACGGTTCGTGTTCCACGACCTCGCTTTTCGCACAACGGCTCCCGAGCTCGACGTGCAGCGCCTCGATGGGGAGGTAGTGTGGACCGAGAGCGGCGTCGTTGTCGACGAGGTCGACTTTGAAACCGCTGGCTCGACGATCGCCACGAACGGACACATCGCGTTTGGGGAGCAGGACTCGCTTGCGCTCGAGATCGATGCTCCGCTCGTCGGTCTCGATGAGTGGCGACGTTTCTTTCCCGCGATTCGGCTGAGCGGCAACGCTGAGTTCAAAGGTCGGATCGAAGGCCCGATTGCCAATTCGACCGTGGTGATCGATGCCAGCACGATTGATACCGGCGGCTCGGTCGTGACGGTAACCGGTGCTTTGGTCGATTTGGCCAACCTCCGATTGGATCTCGATTTGGGGCTCGATCGACTCGTGCCGGAAGACATCCGGTTGTTTTGGGCCGGCTACCCGTTCGAGCAACCGCTGAGTGGAAGTGTGAGGTTGACCGGCCCAACTCGCCGCATGGACGTGGACGCGGATCTTCGAACTCCCGCCGGTGGGCTTACAGTCGATGGGATGGTCGGAGCCGGCCGACCGCTCCGTTACAATGTTTCTGCGACCACCAGTGAGCTTGACATCGGCGAGCTGATCGGTCGGCCCGATGTGGAAGTGACGCTTTCGGGCGGCTACGTGATCGAAGGCCAGGGCACGCGTGAAGACGAGCTCGCCGCCAATGTGACGACGGCGCTGGCGAGCTCCAGCGTGTACCAGTGGAACTTGGAATCAGCCCAAACGAGTGGCCGGTTCGTCGGCTGGGTCTACGAGGCGGATAGCCTGGCCGCTCAGATGGTGAACACTGAGATCCGTGGCCGCGGGGTGTTCGGGTTATCGCGCGGCGGGATCATGGAGGCCGACATTCGAGTTGACACCCGGCATTTCGGAGACGTGTGGCCCAATTGGGCCCCCCTCGGTGGGCACGCGTCAGCGACCGCCCGGATCCGCGGCA